>DATFML010000143.1:0-26116 GCA_035266965.1 Gammaproteobacteria bacterium | reverse complement strand
ACGAGGCCCGCGAGCTGTTCCGCCAGGCGGGCGGCAACGGCGGCATCGTGGCCAAGATCGAGCGGGCCGAGGCGCTGAACGCCATCGAGGAGATTATCGAGGCGACGGATGTGATCATGATCGCCCGCGGCGACCTGGGTGTGGAGATCGGCGACGCCGAGCTGCCTGCCGTCCAGAAGCGCATCATCCAGCTGGCCCGCAACATGGACAAGGTGGTCATTACCGCCACTCAGATGATGCAGTCCATGGTGGAAAGCCCCATCCCGACCCGCGCGGAAGTGTTCGACGTGGCCAATGCCGTGCTGGACGGGACCGATGCGGTGATGCTGTCGGCCGAAACGGCCACCGGCAAGTACCCGGCCCGGGTGGTGGCCGCCATGGACCGTATCTGCCGCGGCGCCGAGCGTCAGCGCGTGGACATGGGCATCGAACGGCGTACCCAGCCCATGTTCACCAGTATCGACGAGGCCATTGGCAAGGCGGTCATGTACACCGCCAACCACCTGGGTGTGAAGGCGATCGCCGCTTTGACGGAGTCCGGCGCCACGCCTCTGTGGATGTCGCGCATCAGCTCCGGCATACCGATCTACGCCTTGACGCGTCATGTGGAGACGCGTAGAAAAGTAACCCTCTATCGGGGGGTCTACCCCGTCAGCTTCGACGTGACCAGCACCAACCATGCAGAGGTGAACAAGGAAGCGGTCGAGGAGCTCATGCGGCGTGGGGCAGTCCGCGACGGGGACCTGGTGATCATCACCAAGGGTGACCTGATGGGGGTTCACGGAGGGACCAACGCCATGAAGATCATTCGTGTGGGCGAGCATGAACGGGCGCTGGCCTAGGGCCGGTTGCCGGGCCCTTAAGTCCACACTGCCAGTACAGGTGAATTTCCCCCAGCGGGCAGACTAGAATCTGGCTCCCAGGCCGCCACCGCCGGGCGCCCAGACAGACAACACAACATCGCGAAAGCCTCAAGGAGAGCACAATGGCCCTGATATCCCTGCGTCAGTTGCTGGATCACGCCGCCGAACACGGCTATGGCGTGCCGGCGTACAACGTCAACAACATGGAGCAGATGCATGCCATCATGCAGGCTGCCGAAGAGACCGACAGCCCGGTCATCGTCCAGGCCTCGGCCGGTGCGCGCAAGTACGCGGGCGCTCCGTTCCTGCGTCACCTGATGCAGGCGGCCTCGGAGCAGTACCCCAATATTCCCATCGTGGTGCACCAGGATCACGGCGCTTCCCCGGCGGTGTGCCTGCGTTCCATCCAGCTGGGTTTCACCTCGGTGATGATGGACGGCTCGCTGATGGAAGACATGAAGACGCCTTCCACCTACGAGTACAACGTGGAAGTGACCCGCAAGGTGGTGGACATGGCCCATGCCGGCGGCGTGTCCGTCGAGGGCGAGCTGGGTTGCCTGGGTTCTCTCGAGACCGGCATGGCCGGCGAAGAGGACGGGTCCGGCGCCGAAGGCAAGCTGAGCCACGATCAGCTGCTGACCGACCCCGAGCAGGCGGCGGATTTCGTCAAGCAGACCGGCGTTGACGCGCTGGCCATTGCCATCGGCACCTCCCACGGCGCCTACAAGTTCACCCGGCCGCCGACCGGCGATATCCTCGCCATCGAGCGCATCAAGGAGATCCACGCCCGCATTCCGGACACCCATCTGGTGATGCACGGCTCCTCCTCGGTGCCCCAGGAGTGGCTGAAGATCATCAACAGCTACGGCGGCGACATGGGCGAGACCTACGGCGTGCCCGTGGAGGAAATCCAGGAAGGTATCAAGCACGGCGTCGTAAAGGTGAACATCGACACCGACCTGCGTATGGCCTCCACCGGCGCCGTGCGCAAGTTCCTGGCCGAGAACCCCAAGGAATTCGATCCGCGCAAGTGGCTGAAAGCTTCCACCGCCGGCATGAAGGACGTCTGCAAGGCCCGCTACGAGGCCTTCGGCACCGCCGGCAACGCCTCCAAGATCAGCGCGGTCGATCTGGAAGACATGGTGGCCCGTTACCAGTCCGGCGAGCTGGACCCGCGGGTGAACTGATCCGTCTCATTGCCGGGACGGAAGCAAGGGCGGCTGCGGCCGCCCTTTTCTTTTGGCGGGGGGCTGGGGCCTGTTAACACGATAGGGGTCGCCGCTGCCGGAGCCCCATTTTTCGTCCTGCAAGGCGCAGCGAGTGCGGCGTTGGCCGCCATCCTCCCGCGGTGCGTGAAGGCCGCCGGCAGTTGTTTCCCGGCCCCGCGGCCGGTTGCGGCGAGACGGCCCGTCCTCCGGGGCCGGTCAGTTCCGGCTTATGAACCAGCCGGTGATGCTCAGCCGATCGCGCCGGGCGGGCAGCACTTCATGGTGAAACCGCCCGCTCAGAAAAACGGCCAGGGTGCCGCCCTGAGGCAGTATGTCCAGGTGCGGTTCGGCGCCGTCCTCCCCCAGATACAGACGCAGCTGCCCGCCGTCTTGCGCCCGCCAGTCCCTGTTCAGATACAGGATGCATGACACCACGCGGTCCTGGGTGCCCCTGAACTGATCCAGATGCTTGCGGTAGAAGGCGCCGGGTTCATAGACGGTGGCATGGGCCTCGAAGCTGTACAGACCGAGGAACAGCTGTTGGTTGAGGGCCAGGCGCAGCCGTTCCAGTGCGTCGAAATAGCGCGCCTGGCTGCGGGAAAGAGCCGCTTCATCGATCCAGCGTACCTGGTCCCGGCGAACTTCCGGACGGACCCGGCGGTCGGGGCCGGTCCCTACCGCGGCGGGACGCAACCCATGGCGCGTCTGCAGCGCGACGACTTCTCCCGCCAGGCGCAGCACGGCGGCGGGCGACAGAAAGCGGCGGCAAACGGACCAGCCGCGATCGGACAGATCACGGGCGATCTGCGTGCAGCGGGTGTCGGGAGTTGCGGGTTGACCCGCAACGGGTGCTTCCACGGCATCGGGATTCCGGCAGAGGGACGATGTTATGTATCACATCCTCCCCGCCGTTGGGAATTTGTTTCGGCGGCTGGCTGGTGGCCCATGCGGGCTAAAGGGTGCGTCCGCGCAGATGGTGCTCCAGGGCCTTCTGGGCGTCCCCTTCCAGGGTGACGAACTGCATACCCACCCGGTACTCGTTTTGCGACAGCCGGCGGGAAACGACGATTTCCCCGTGGGCCTCGATACGTGTCTCGGGGCCCTGGGGCGAGAGAGGGAACCACACCTGGACCTCGATGGGCTGGCCGGGGAAGGCCTGGTGTCCGGGGGGTAGCAGCTCATCCGCTGTCCAGCGGTCGCAGCTGAATTCGATGCCGCCGAGGGACAGGTTGCGTATCCGGCCGGTGAAGGCGCCGTCACCGGCAGTGTGGATCTCCAGCGGAAGGTCCGTCTCGTATCTCGGATAGCGCCGGCCGTCGCTTTTCATGCTGGTCCCCCGCTCGGTTCGGCGGGCGGAACGTCCGCCCCCTGAGCCACCGCCCGGCTGGACGGTTGTTCCGTTATTGTGGTCAACGTCCCCGCATCGGGGACCGCCCGGCCTGGCTCGGCTGCGTCTCTAACCCCATCTTAAGGTCCTTGGCGCGTTCCGAAAATACCCCCAGCCCGGTAAGTGCGTTTTTTGGCGGATTATTTTTGCAGTCCGTGACCGGTCCCGCAAAAAAGCCCCGTACGCGGAACGGGGCGTGCCGGAGACGGGGGCACAGACGCCGCCGGCTCTGCGGCATCGGGAAAGGTCAGGGAGGGGACTGTCCGTTGCCGGGTGCGTCCGCTGGGCGGTCAAGCACCAGCCACCCGCAGCACCACCTTGCCCCGTCCGTGCCCCGAGTCCAGCCGCTCATGGGCGCTCGCTACCTGCTCCAGCGGGAGGACCGTGTCCATCAACGGCTTCACCTGACCCCGCTCGAAGAGCGGGCGCATCTGTTCGAGTCTGGCCCGCTCCCGGGTGAGGAAGACGCCATGCAGGGTGATGTTCTTCGGATACAGCAGACTGAGATCCCCCTGGGGCGCAAGTACGCAGGCCACCCGTCCGCCCGGGCGGACGGCCGGCAGGCTGCGCGCCACCAGGTCCGGTCCTTCGATGTCGAATACGGCATCCACGCCCTGGCCGCGGGTCTGATCCAGCGCCACCTCCGTGGGGTTTTCCTTGCGGTAGTCGATGACGACATCCGCACCCAGTTCCCGCAGGGTGTCCTGGTTGGTGGAACCGGCCGAGGCCAGCACCCTGGCGCCGGCGGCTTTCGCGAACTGCACGGCGAACGAGCCCACACCACCGGCGCCGCCCTGGATCAGCACCGTTTCCCCGGCCCTGACCTGCAGACGTCGGATCACCGCATCCCAGGCCGTGCCCCCCGCCAGCGGGACAGCCGCCGCCTCTTCGAAGCTCAGGTTCCCCGGCTTTTGTCCCACCAGGCTTGCCGGAACCGTGTTGTACTCGGCATAGGTACCCTGCGGATTGGCGAATATCTCCGGCGTGTAGTAGACCTCGTCACCGATCTGGAAGTCCGTGACCCCCACACCGATGTCCTCGACCACGCCCGCCGCGTCGTAACCGAGCACCACCGGGGGCTGCAGATGGGCCCAACTGCCGTCCGCCCGCAGCTTGGCGTCCACGGGGTTGGTCCCTGAGGCGATTACTCTGACCAGCAGTTGTCCGGGGCCGGGGGTGGGGCGTTCGATATCCCGGACCTCGAAGAGTTCGGGGCCGCCGAAACGGCTCAGGACCATCGCGTGCATAGAGCCTCCATTCTCGTCGGGGTGGACCAGCGCTTCAACGCGGGCACGTGCTGCCAGTGCCTGGATGGCGATCGGGAATCTTTCCAGGGGCCGGCAGCCTATAACTATAGACACCGGCAGCGGATGCCGTTCACCATTCGCGCCCCGTGGTTTATTGACCACCGGCACGGAAAGGTCCACGTTTGGTGGAGCATTTCCGGATTGTCAGGAGGCAGTGGCGGGTGCTCGGGGTGCGCCCCGCCAGTGCAGCTCAACTCGCCGTGGGAGTTGTTGCGTCATGGAAGCAAGGCCTCGTTTTCGCTCGTATTTCCTCCATCCCCGTTATTGGCTGACCTGGGCCGGGCTCGGCTCGGTCTGGCTCGCGGTGCAGCTGCCTTACCGCTGGCAACTGGCTGTCGGGGCCGGCGTGGGAAGGTTGGTCATGGCGCTCGCCACCAAGCGCCGGCGCGTGGCCCATATCAATGTCGGCCTGTGTTTTCCGGACCTCCCAGCCCGGCAGCGCCGGGCATTGGTGACCCGGACCTTTGAATCGGTGGGTATTTCACTGTTGGAAACGGGCATGGCCTGGTGGTGGCCCAAGTGGCGACTGCGACGGCTGGGTACGTTGGAGGGCCTTGAGCACCTGCAGCAGTTACAGGGCCAGGGAGTCATTCTGCTGGCCATGCATTTCACCACGCTGGAAATCGGTGCGGGGCTGCTCGGGGAGCAGTTGGCCATCGACGGCATGTACCGCCGCCACAGGAACCCGGTGTTCGACTATGTCCAGCGTCGGGGGCGGGAGCGGCACAACGATAGCGGCATTGCCATTGCCCGGGAGGACGTGCGGGGTATGGTGGAGCGCCTGCGCGAGGGGCACGCCATCTGGTTCGCGCCCGACCAGGACTACGGGATCAGGCACGGGGTGTTCGCCCCCTTTTTCGGAGTGCCCGCCGCCACCCTGACGACCACCAGCAAGCTGGCCCGCTACGGTCGCGCTGCGGTGGTGCCGTTCACCCAGACCCGACTGCCGGGGGGGCGGGGATACCGGCTGCAGATCCATCCGCCCCTGGAAGGCTTCCCGGGCGTCGATCCGGCCCGGGATGCCGAGCGCCTCAATGCGCTGGTGGAAGCTCGGGTCCGCCGCCAGCCTGACCAGTACCTGTGGTTGCACCGGCGCTTCAAGACGCGTCCCCCCGGGGAGTCATCCGTCTATGGAACCGCCGAGCGCAAGCGCAAGCTTGAGGGTGCGGCTGCGGCCGCCGCCGGGGGCCGGGGGGAAGACGCCTCCGGATGGGGGCGGCCCCTAAACCGGTAGGGGCGGTTCGTCCAGGGCGGCAGCCTGCTCGCGCAGCGCCAGGATGTGGTCTTCCCAATATCGGGGTGAGCCGAACCACGGGAAGGCCATGGGAAACGCCGGATCGCTCCAGCGTCGGGCCAGCCAGGCCGTGTAGTGCAGCATCCGCAGGGTCCGCAGGGGCTCGATGAGATGCAGCTCGACGGGGTCGAAATCGAAGAACTGCGTGTAGCCTTCGATGATATCGGCCAGTTGTACGGTCATTTCCTCCCGTGGCCCCGACAGCAGCATCCACAGGTCCTGCACGGCAGGGCCCGAACGGCAGTCGTCCAGGTCCACGAAATGCGGGCCGGCCTCGGTCCACAGGATGTTGCCCGGGTGACAGTCCCCGTGCAGCCGCAGGCGGCGCACTGCGCCGACCATCTCGAAGCGCCCCTCGATCTGACGCAGCAGGTCCCCGGTGAGCGTGCGGTAGGCTTCCTCCACGTGGCCGGGCACCAGCCGGTTTTCCAGCACGAACTGCACCGACTCGGTGCCGAATGAGCGGGTGTCCAGGGCAGGGCGGTGCTCGAAGGCCCGCACGGCGCCCACGGCGTGGATGCGTCCGATGAACCGTCCCAGCCACAACCGGTTGTCGCGCTGATCCAGCTCCGGCCAGCGGCCGCCGCGACGGGGGAACAGGGCGAAGCGGAATCCCCCGTAGCGGTGCAGGGTGGTTCCGCCCCGGTCGGGCAGGGGCGCGACCACGGGAATCTCATGCTCGGCCAGCTCCAGGGCGAACCGATGTTCCTCCAGTATGGCTTCATCGCTCCAACGCCCCGGCCGGTAGAATTTGGCGACCAGCGGCGGGCTATCTTCCAGTCCGATCTGATAGACGCGGTTCTCGTAACTGTTGAGGGCCAGAAAGTGGCCGTCCGTGCGATAGCCGCAGGATTCCACCGCCGTCAACACCGTGTCCGGGCCGAGTTGGTAGTAGGGAGCGGAGTCGGGCGCGTCTTCCATCGAAGCGGTCCTGCAGGCGTGTGGCGGGACTATAGCACAGCACCGGATTGGCGCTCTCGCGACAACAGCATTCAAGGCCGCATGGAAACCACCATCAGAGCCACGGAACCCACGGAAGGGTTTCCAATGAAAATCAAAACGCGCCACGGAAAGCACGGAAAACACGGAAAGGGACAATCATGAGAGATGGACGGGGCACGACGGACTGAAGGGCGTCGTGCACGACTCATCGATCCCTGCGGAGGCGTGCCGCGTCAGTCGTAGGGCGCAACAACCGAAGGGCATTGCGCCGCAGGGGTGGCGGGGCTGGCCAGGGTTGGACGTTCTGATGAAACTTCGGTGCAATGCGCTGCGCTTATTGCACCCTTCATTTGTCACATTGCGCGTCACGAACATTCATTTGTCCGTGCTTTCCGTGCTTTCCGTGGCGCATTTTCCAGCTTTTCCGTGGGTTCTGTGGATTCCGTGGCTCCAACGACTTTGGGGTTATCCGGCGCGTTGCTCTGCGGTTATTGCGAGCTTGTATTTTAGATGGGCTTGGAGAGGCTTGGGTGGGGAAGCCGGCGCCGCGGGTTCTCCGTGCTGGATGGCCCGCGGCGTCGGTTTGTTGCTGGCTACTTTCCGTGCTTTCCGTGTCTTCCGTGGCGCTTTCGCCTTTCGGCAGACCCGAAGCAGACTACTTGCTGGCCACTTCCTCGAGCTGCTTGGCGCGGATGACCTGACCGTCGAGGCCCGCTTCCTTGCCGTCCTTGCCATAGGCCACCGACATCAGCGTGGAATAGTAGACCACCGGCATCTTGAACTTGGTGCCGTACTTCTGGTTGATCTGGTCCTGGTAGATCTCCACGTTCATCTGACAGACCGGGCAGGGCGTGACGATCATCTCGGCGCCGCCGTCGTAGGCGGATTCGATGATGTCCTTGATCAGGGCCTGGCTCTTCTCAGGCTCGGAGAATGCCAACGCGCCGCCGCAGCAGGACACCTTCTTCTCGTAGTTGTCCAGGGGCTCCGCGCCCATGGTCTCCACCAGTTTGTCCAGATACTTCGGGTTTTCGAAGGACTCGCCGTCGATGCCGAAGGGACGGTTGGTCTGGCAGCCCACATAGCCGGCGATCTTCATGCCTTCCAGGGGCTTCTTCACATGCTTGCCCAACTCGTCGTAGCCGAAGTCCTCGATCAGCACTTCCACCATGTGGCGGATGTTCTGGTCGCCCTTGACCTTCAGGCCCGCCTGGGCCAGCGCATCGTTGGTTTCCTTCATCAGGTCCCCGTTCTGGTGCAGCCGCTCCTGGGTTTCCTTGGTGGCCAGCCAGCAGGCGGCGCAGGTGGCAACGATGTCCTGATCGGGGTTGGCCTGTTCCGACAGCGCCATGTTACGCGCCGACAGGGCCAGGCGGGGCAACTCGCCGCCGGCGGCATAGCCGATGGAGGCCGAGCAGCAGTTCCAGTCGGGAATCTCGTTGAGCTCGATGTCCAGCACGTCGCACATGCTGTCCACCGAAACCATGTAGTTGGACGCGGAAGCGGCTTTCTGGGAGGAACAGCCGGGGTAGAACGAATACTGTTTCTTGGCCATGTCGGTCCTCCTCTATTTCGCGTAACCGGAGTTGGCGATCTTCCCTTCCTCGATCTCCTGGGCCTTCTTGAGGATGGCCTGCAGGCCCTTGGCGTCCTTGCACTTGTGGCCGCCCACTGCCTCCATGGGATTCAGGCGTTTGGCCTTCATCATGTTCAAACCGATGTCCTTCATCTTCAGCGAGGTCTTGACGCCTTCACCGAAGCCGTTCATGAAGTACAGGGAAAGACCCAGCTTCAGCTCGTTGACCCGCCCGGTCTTGGCCAGATTGTCCCAGAACTTCTGGGCGAACTTCATGGTCGGCTGTTCCTTGGGCGCCATGCCCAGGCGCTTCGCGTAGGTGGCCAGTCCGTGCATGATATGCGTGATGGGCAATTCGCGGGGGCAGCGCACGATGCAGTTGTAGCAGGAGGTGCACATCCACATGGAGCTGGATGAAAGTACCTCGTCGCGCTTGCCGGCGCGGATCATCATGAACAGTTCCTGGGGTGGGTGCTCCCAGTGGGGGCCGAACGGGCAGGAGCCGGAGCACACGCCGCACTGCATGCACATCTTGACCCACTCCCCTTCCTCGACATTCGCCTCCACTTCCCGCAGAAAGCTGTTGCGATACTGTTCCACCATCTGTGTGTTCAGGTCGCTCATGGTTCGCTCCTAGAACTTGAAGGGGCTCATGCCGATCTTCTCGATCGTCTCGGCCATGTCGTTGATCAGCTGCGGGGCGCGCTGGATGTCGGTGATGGCCACCTCGAAGGTCTGCACCCGCTCGGTCTCCAGATTGAGCTGGGTCAGGGTGTCGTCGATCTTGCTCATCCGGTAGTGAGCCATCTCCGAGCCCTTGACGAAGTGGCACTGGTAGTTGTCGCCCTTCTGGCAGCCCATCAGCACCACCCCGTCGTAGCCGCTGTTAAGCGCGTCGGTGACCCAGATGGTGTTCACCGAACCCAGGCAGCGCACCGGAATGACCCGGGCAAACGCGCTGTATTCGATGTGCTTCATGGACGCCATGTCCAGCGCCGGGTAGGCGTCGTTCTCGCAGGCCAGTACCAGAATGCGGGGCTTTTCGTCGAACTCGTCGGGGATGTCGATGTTCTTGATCTGCTGACCGACGGTATCCACCGAGTAGTTCTCGAAGGAAATGACGCGCACCGGGCAGGCACCCATGCAGGTGCCGCAGCGCCGGCAGCGGGCTTCGTTGAACTGCGGATAGCCCTGCTCGTCCTCGTCGATGGCCCCGAACGGGCACTCCACCGTGCAGCGTTTGCACTGGGTGCAGCCTTCCTTGCGGAAGCTGGGGAAGGACAGATCGCCCGAACGCGGATGGGCCGCGCGCCCCAGGCTGGCGTTCTCCAGGGCCTGGATGGCCTTCAGCGCCGCGCCGGTGGCGTCTTCCCGCGCCTGGGCGATGTCCATGGGTCGGCGCACCGGGCCGGCGGTATAGATGCCGGTGCGGCGGGTCTCATAAGGGAAGCAGATGAAGTGCGAGTCGTTGAAGCCGTACTTCAGGTGCGGCAGGTCCGGACCCTGGCGGTAGTCCAGGTTCAGGATGGACTCCACCGGAATCTCCACCTTGGCTTCCCGGGCGCTCTCGCCCTCTTCGCCCTCTTCGCCCTCTTCCGCCTTGGCCGCCACCTGCGGGTCGATGTCCACGCCCGAGTTGGGCACCAGCCCGGTGGCCAGTACCACCAGATCGGCTTCTTCGCTGACGTCGTCGTCCAGAATCAGATCCTTGAACTTCACCTGCAGGGCGCTGCCGCCGGGCACCACTTCGCTGACCTTGCCCTTGGTGAAGGTCACGCCCTTGCGCTGGCCGCTGCGGTAGAAGTCCTCGCCCGGGGCGCCCGGCGTACGCAGGTCGGTGTAGATGACGTTGGTGTCGATCTGCGGGTTCTGATCCTTGAAATACATGGCCTGCTTGATGCTGGTGACGCAGCAATGGCCCGAGCAGTAGGGCAGATGACCCTGCTCGTCGCTGCGCTGGCCGGCGCACTGCACGAACACCACCCGTTCCACCGTCTTGCCGTCGGAGGGGCGCTTGACGGCGCCGCCGTCGGCTTCCTTGACCAGCTTCTCCAGCCCCATCTGATCCACCACGTCCGGGCTCTTGCCGTAGGCGAATTCCGGCAGTTGGCTGGCATCGTAGGGGGTGAAGCCGGTGGCCATGATGATGGCGCCGAAGTTCTCGGTGCGCGTGGAACCGGACTCGGTGGCGATATCGGCGGAGAAGCGTCCAGGTGCACCGGAGGTCTTGGCGATGCGCGAGTTCAGGTGCACCGTGATGCGCGGGTTCTCCTCGATGCTGCGGGCCATTTCCTCGATGCCCGTATCCATGGGATCGGCATAGGGGGCCCGGTCGGGGACGCGGCGGTGGAAACCGGCCGCGGCGCCGCCCAGTTGGCCGCTCTTTTCCACGATGGTCACCGGATAACCGGCGGCGGCCGCTTCCAGGGCGGCGGTCATGCCGGAGATGCCGCCGCCGGCGATCAGGATGTTTGGATTGCGGGACGCTTCCTCACTGGCGGCCGGGGGGGTCATGTGGCGCACTTCCATGCAGCCCATGCGCATGTAGTCGTCCGCCATCTCCTGGGTGGTTTCGCGGGCCTCGTCAGTGTCCGGCCGGACCCAGATCACGCCTTCGCGCAGATTGGCCCGTCCCATGGCGACGCCCTCGAAATGGAACGCCTCGGTCTTGGCCCGGCGCGAGCAGGCGCCGATCACGACGCGGTTGACGCCTTCGTTGTCGATGTCGTTCTGGATCATGGCCACGCCTTCGGCGTTGCACAGGAATTCGTGCTCGCGGGCGACGGCGGCCTTGCCTTCGCTGGTGGCGATCTTGGTGAGTTGGGCGGTGTCGAGGCGATCCCCGAGACCGCAGCCCTTGCAGATATAGGCTCCGATTTTCACGTCTGCCACGGTTTAACCCTCCATCCCAGCAACTCGATTTACCACCTGGATCGCACGCAGGGCGCTGGCCGTGGCACTCTGCACGGCGCGGTTGACGTCCAGGGCGTCCGAGGAACAGCCGGCGGCGAAGATCGCGCCGTTGGCCTGGTCGGCTTCGATGTATCCGCTTTCGTTGACCACCACCTCGACCGGGAAGCTGTCCTTGGATACGCTCGGTTCCATGCCTACCGCCAGCACCACCAGGTCGTGGGGGTTGCTGTAGCGGTGATAGCCTTCGGTGTTTACGCCGTTCAGTACCGGGTTGCCGGTGGCCTTGTCTTCGACGATGTTCGCCACCTTGGACTTGACGAAGGTGACGTTCGGATCGTCCTGCACCTTGCGATAGAAATCGTCGATGCGGTCGATGGCGCGGATGTCGATGTAGTACACCGATGCCTTGAAGTCATCGTCGAACTTCTCGCGCAGGTAGGTGGTCTGCTTCAGGGTCGCCATGCAGCAGATGCGCGAGCAGTGCTTGAGGTGGTTGCGGTCGCGGGACCCGGCGCACTGGATGAAGGCCACGTCCTTGGCCTCCTTGCCGTCGGAGGGGCGCAGGATCTTGCCGCCGGTGGGGCCGAAGGGATCCAGCATGCGCTCGAACTCCACGCTGCTGATCACGTTCGGGATGCGATCGTAGCCATAGGGCTGGATGCGGGCGGCGTCGTAGGGGCGCCAGCCGGTGGCCCAGATGACCGCACCGACGGTGATCTGGATCTGGCTCTCCTGCATGTCCAGGTCCACCGCACCGAACTTGCATGCCTCCTTGGCCTTGTCGGCATCGGGCGTGCCGATGACGCGCGGATCCAGCACGTAACGCTGCGGGTAGGCCATGGCGAAGGGCAGGTAGGCGCCCTTGCGCTTGTTGAGGCCGTAGTTGTGTTCGCTGTCGAACTCCGTCTCCACGGCCGTCGCACAATCGCCGCAGGCGGTACAGTTCTCGTTGATGTAACGGGGATGCTGGGTCAGGGTCACGCTGTAGTTGCCCGCCTCGCCCTGCACGTCGGTTACCTCGGTGAGGGTCATGATCCGCAGGTTGCGGTTGGCCTTCAGGCGCTTGAGGTTGATCTCCATGCCGCAGGTCGGGTGGCACAGCTTCGGGAAGTACTTGTAAAGCTGGCTGACGCGGCCTCCCAGGGACGGGTTCTTCTCGACGAGAATCACCTGCTTGCCGCACTCGGCGGCTTCCAGAGCGGCAGTCACACCACTGATGCCGCCACCGACCACCAGAATGGTCTGGTTGGTTGCGATTACCTCCGACATTGAGTTACCTCCAGTCCGGATGCTTAGGTTTGATTCGGTGATCAGGACACCTCGGCACGCGCTCATGACCGGCCGCGGCGGGTTGCGAAACCCGGCCCTCAACATCCTGAATCGGCGGGGGACCCTGGAAGGTCGAGCGTGCTCTGCTTAGTCGGTAGACAATACTCGGTCCGAGGCGGCGACGCTACCGGCGGTGACTCCCGAATCCATCGAAATTTCCGATAGATCGATAGAAAGCCCATATAGCACCTTTTATATTACGGGCGTGGTTGCCCGTCGCCTGTGCCACGGGTTAACGTGCTTGCCTGCCCGCCGGGAGAGCCGCCAAGGAGCCGTCGTGAGTGCCCGAGTATTGAAGCCCGAGGAGTATTTCATCCAGGAAGAGCCCTACTACGAGCCGGTGGGCGATGAAACCGAGATCTTCGAGGCCGCCTATCGGAATCAGCTGCCCGTGCTGCTGAAAGGGCCCACCGGCTGCGGCAAGACCCGCTTCATGGAGCATATGGCCTGGCGCCTGCAGCGGCCCCTGATCACGGTGTCCTGTCACGACGACCTGACGGCCTCGGATCTGGTGGGCCGCTTCCTGGTGATGGGCGGGGAGACCGTGTGGGTGGACGGGCCCCTGGCCCGCGCCGTGCGCAACGGCGGCATCTGCTACCTGGACGAGATCGTCGAAGCGCGCAAGGATACCACGGTGGTGATTCATCCGCTGGCCGACGACCGGCGGGTGCTGCCCATGGAGAAGCTGGGAGAGCTGCTGGAGGCCAGTCCGGAGTTCGGCCTGGCGATTTCCTACAACCCCGGCTACCAGAGCGTGCTCAAGGACCTCAAGCAGAGCACCCGCCAGCGCTTCGTGGCCCTGGAGTTCGATTATCCCAGCGCCGAGCTGGAAAGCCGCATCGTGGCCAGCGAAACGGGCGTCGACGAGGCGGTGGCGCGCCAGCTTGTCAAGTTCGCCCACATGACCCGCAATCTCAAGGGCAGCGGCCTGGAGGAAGGCGCCAGCACCCGCCTGCTGGTACACGCCGCCAAGCTCATCGTCAGCGGCGTGTCGCCGGTGGCCGCCTGCCGTACCGCCGTCGCCCAGGCGCTCACCGACGACGCGGAAATGCTGGCCGCCGTCCATGAGCTCAGCGCCTCGGTGTTCTGAGCCGGGCTCCGTGGTGCCCGTACAGTACAGGGCGAAGAGCCACGGAACCCACGGAATCCACGGACGGAACAATGCAGTGGCGGCGCTGGCGTAACATTGCGGAGTGCCGGTCGTCGATGCCGCTGACTGCCAAACGAATTTTTCACTTCCGTGCTTTCCGTGTCTTCCGTGGCGCATTTGATTGTCTTGAGTGCTCGCGCGACCCGTGAAGGGAGCAAGAGCCACGGAACCCACGGAATCCACGGACGGAACAATGCAGTGGCGGCGCTGGCGTAACATTGCGGAGTACGGATCGTCGATGCCGCTGACTGCCAAACGAATTTTTTCATTTCCGTGCTTTCCGCGTCTTCCGTGGCGCATTTGATTGTCTTGAGCGCTCGCGCGACCCGTGAAGGGAGGAAGAGCCACGGAACCCACGGAATCCACGGACAGAATAATGAAGAGGTGGCGGCGGCGTATGATTGAAAGCATGCTGTCTGTCAGCGCCGCCGACTGCGAAACGAATTTCCTTTTCCGTGCTTTCCGTGTCTTCCGTGGCGCATTTGGTTTTTGATGGGGTTCATGCGGCGCGGAAACGCCAGCGCAGCGCATGGCCCCTCGGCTGTCGAGAGTCCTGACCCATGTACCGCGACATTCCCGCCTTCGGTTCCCATATCCGGGAGATCGTCATCGAGACGCCCCTCGACGACTACGAGCTGCTGGACTTCGGGCGCGGGCGCAAGCTGGAGCGCTTCGGCGCGCTGGTGTTGAACCGACCGGACCCGCGGGCCAAGGGAGCGCCCGCACTGTCCCACTGGGAGGCCGACTGGGTCTACGGCGGCGCGGGTGACCGCGAGTGGCGGGCCGCCCGCGAAGGACTGCCCCGTCGTTGGGAGCTGTGCCTGGACGGTGCCCGTCTGTGGTGTGCGTTGGGTGAGGGCGGACGGATCGGTGTGGAGCCCAGGGAAGTCGCCTGTCGGCGCTGGATCGACGAACGCCTGGGCGGATGCTACGACCTGGACGACATACGCGCACTGACCCTGTTCGCCGGCGCCGGGGCGGTGAGCGAAGCCGCCGTCCGTGCCGGCGCCACCGTGGTCCACGTGGATGCCAGCGACCACCGCCTGGAGCTGGCGCGGTCGGTGCTGGGCGAGCAGCAGGTGCGCTTCGAACAGGCCCATGTGCCGGGCTTCGTGGACAATGCCCTGCGCCGGCGCGAGCACTTCGATTTCCTCAGCATCCAGCCACCGCGGGTCGGGCACGGGCCCGGCAGCGGCAGCTGGGACATCGAGGTGGATCTGCCGCGCATGATCAAGAATCTAGTGCCCCTGGTCAGCGAACACTGCCGCGGCATCTGGGTGCAGGTGGACGCCGGATCCTGGAGCGCCGCCAGCGTTGCCCAGATGCTGCACGACGCACTGCCCGGGCGCAGCGTGGAAGCGGTGTCGGTCGGCATCGCCACCGGCGACGGACGGGTGCTGGCGGCCGGCGGTGCCGCCCTGTGGTTCGACGATCGCGACGCCGTCACGGTGGGGCCCCTGGAACGGCTCAGCGTGGAAGAAGTGGAGGATTACCTGGATGCCTATCTGGATGCGGTGCTGTCCTCACGGCGCACCGCCGCCGGCCCCGCCAGGCGCCTGGCCCGGCTGGAGCGGTCCCAGCAGGATTTCGCCCTGCGCTGGGTCAGCGTGGTGGCGCATACCAACGCCGAAATGGCCTATCAGTTCGCGGAGCACGCGGCCGACGCCCTGCAGCGCATGGACGAGGCCGGTACCGAGGCGTGGCTGATCCGTGCCATGGATGCCTACGACAACGCGGGTCTGTACGCCGGGCTGTCCTTCCTGCGCGAGGTGGAGAGCTTCGCCAGCGAGCGCATGGCGCGCAGCAGCGGCCTGGAGCTGGAAAAGGTGCAGGGGGTGCTGGAGGGCTTCGTGCACGGCCTCAACGGCCGGCGCCTGAGGATTGCCGCCGGCGACAGCGTGTATACCGACACCGAGACCCTGTTCCTGCCGGAGACGGTGGCCGAGTTTTCCGATCAGGAAGCCAACTTCCGGCTGTTCAAGGCGATGGTGGTGCACCAGTGGGCCCAGACCTGGTATGGCACCTGGCGCGCTGATGTGGCCGCCGCGGTGGCCGGATTCGACAGCCCCGCACGGGCCCTGCGCCGCTTTCACGCCCTGGAGGTCCTGCGCCTGGATGCCTGTATCGAACGGGACCTGCCCGGGGTTTACCGGCAGCTGAATGAGCTGCGCAACGCGGGCGAGTCCGCGCCGCCGGCGCCGGAGTGGGAGGCCGCGGCCGGACGGCTGGCCGGTCCGCAGAGCACGGTCCGGGACAGCATCGGGCTGCTGGCGTCGGTGTACGGGGCGCCGGAGCCTGCGCCGACCCTCTATCAGGGTGTGCTGCAGCCGGATCGGGTGGAGGCGGTACGGGCCCTGCGGCTGGCCCAGGACCGCGAGGCCTTCCGCAAGGGGCTGGTGCGCATGCGCGAGGACGAACGGCGCAAGCCCCCCGAGGCGCAGGACGGGGACAGCGAGGCGGAGCAGGCGCAGGAGTCGGACGGGCACTTCCGGCTGCGCCAGGTGCCGGACGCGGAGCTGCCCGACGGCTTCACCTACGAGATCGAGCTGGACGGCCAGCCGGTGGCGCCGCCCGACGACGTCAAAGGCACCATGCAGTCCATCCTGCAGGACCTGGGCGAGATACCCGAGGACTACCTGGTCGCCGCCGGCGACGGGGCCTACCGTATGGAGGCGGGCGACGGCGGCGAACGCGATCCCAGCGAAGTGTGGAAGGGGACCTACCACGAGGAAGGCGCCTTCCTGTACAACGAGTGGCATCACGAGCGGCGTCACTACCGCAAGAACTGGGCGGTGCTGCGGGAGCTGGAGGTGCACCCCCGCTACGACGGCTTTGCCGAGGCGACGGTGCAGAAGTATGCCGGCCTGGTGCGCGGCCTGCGCCGCACCTTCGAGGCCCTGCGGGGCGAGGACAAGCTGCTCAAGAAGCAGACCGACGGCGACGACGTTGACATCGACGCGCTGGTGGAAGCCTATGCCGACACCCGCAGCGGCATGGAGATGACAGACCGCCTGTTCACCAAGCTGCACAAGCTGGAGCGCAGCATCGCAGTGATGTTCATGGTGGACATGAGCGGGTCCACCAAGGGCTGGATCAACGAGGCCCAGCGCGAATCCCTGGTGCTGCTGTGCGAAGCCCTGGAGACCCTGGGGGACCGTTACGCCATCTACGGCTTTTCCGGCATGACCCGCAAGCGCTGCGAGGTGTACCGCATCAAGCGCTTCAACGAACCCTACGATGTTGAAGCCCGGGCCCGCATCAGCGGCATCATGCCCCAGGACTACACCCGCATGGGGGTCACCATTCGCCACCTGACCCATCTGCTGGGCGAGATGGATGCCCGTACCAAGCTGCTGATCACCCTGTCCGACGGCAAGCCCGACGACTACGACGGCTACCGGGGTGCCTACGGCATCGAGGACACCCGCCAGGCCCTCATCGAGGCCAAGCAGGCGGGTGTCCATCCGTTCTGCATCACCATCGACACCGAGGCGAAGGACTACCTGCCCCACATGTACGGGGCGGTCAACTACACCGTCATCGACGAGGTCCGCAAGCTGCCGCTGAAGGTCTCGGACATCTATCGCCGGCTGACGACCTGACCGCCCCGTAGCGGGACTTACCGCTGCTTGTCAGGCGGCGTGCGCCGCCTTGGCCTCCCGGGCCGCCCGGGCCTGTTCCGGGGAGTAGGCCGCACCCGACCACAGCATCTGGTAGGCCAGTTCCTCGTTGCCGTTCTCGCACAGTTCGAGAACGTCGCGGAACAGGGGCTGGAAGGTGTCGCTGCGGTGGGACTGCTCGTGCTCCTCGAAGGACCGCCAGAAGGTCACGATCAGTGCCTCCCGGTCCTTGAGGTCGCCGCTCACCGGCTGGCCGACCGTGGACCCTTCATTGGAGATACTGCCGCTGTTCAGTGCCACGAAGCCGCCCACGAAACCGGTGTCCGAGTGGTAGGTCTTCACGTTCTCGCACAGCAATGCGACCCGCTCCTGCAGATCGTCGACCGTGTATTCGGGGCGCAGGATCACGCGGTTGACGGTCACCACGCCGTCGGACGGGAAGTTGGGAATCAATGTGCTCATCAGACACCTCCGGATTGAATGGATCAATCGGTCTTATATGGTGATAAGCATATTATTGTTTACTAATTTACTCAACTATTAGGTTCGTGGGGGATTATGAGGCCAGCGGTGACCGGGTTGTGTGGCGGCAGCCTCGGCCCTCCCTGCGGCCATTCGGCCGGGGGAGGGCCTGCGGCCTACTGGATGAGCAGGAACATGGCCGCATTGCCCCGCTTCACGTTGAGCAGCAGACGTCCCCGCGAGCCGGCGGCGGCCCGGGACGCCTGGGCCAGGTCGCCCACGGGATGGCGGTTCACCGACAGGATCACGTCCCCGCTGCGCAGCCCTGTGTTCCACGCCGGGCTGCCCGGGGCCACGCCGGCCACCAGCACGCCCTTGACCTGCCCGTACTCGGGCATGCCCTGCTCGATGTTGCTGAGCTGCGCCCCTTCCAGTCGGGGGCTCAGCCGTTTGCCGTCCATCCTGGTCATCCGGGGCTGGGCGATGACGGCCTTGATGGTTTCGGGCTTGCCGTTGCGCAGGATGTCCAGGCGTACCGTCTGGCCCACCATCAGCAGTCCGACGCGGTTGCGGATCTGGGCGGCGTCGCTCACCGGTTTGCCGTCCACCGCGACGATCACGTCGCCCGCCTTCAGGCCGGCCCTGGCCGCCGGCGAGCCCTTGTCCACCTGGGCCACCACGGCGCCCTTGTGCCCGCTGATGTTCAGGGCCTTGGCCAGCTCGGGAGTCAGGTCCTGGGCGGTGACGCCCAGCTGGCCGCGGCGTACATGGCCGTACTTGATGAGCTGGTGCATGATGTCGCGGGCCATGTTCACCGGAATGGCGAAGCCGATGCCCACGTTGCCGCCGTTGGGGGCGATGATGGCGGTGTTGACGCCTACCAGCTCGCCGGCCAGGTCCACCAGCGCACCGCCGGAATTGCCCGGGTTGATGGAGGCATCGGTCTGGATGAAGTCCTCATAGCCTTCGATGCCCAGCCCCGTGCGGCCCAGGGCGCTGACGATCCCCGAGGTCACCGTCTGACCGAGTCCGAAGGGATTGCCGATGGCCACCACGAAATCGCCCACCTTGAGCTTGGAGGAATCGGCCAGCGGCAGCGCCGTCAGGTTCTCCGCGGGAATCTGGATCACGGCCACGTCCGAGGCCGGATCGGTGCCGATCAGCTTGGCCCTGAACTGACGCCCGTCCCGCAGGGTGACGTTGATCCGGTCGGCGTTCTTGATGACATGGTTGTTGGTCAGGATGTAGCCATGCTTGGCATCGACGATGACCCCGGACCCCAGGCTCTGGGTCCGGCGTTCCCGGGGCTGCTCCGGGATGTTGAAGAACTGCCGGAAGAACGGGTCCTGAAACAGCGGGTTCTGCTGGACTCTGACCTTGCCGATGGAGGCGATGTTGACCACCGCCGGGGTGACATGCTCCAGCATGGGAGCGAGGGTGGGCAGCGGTTTGCCGTTGACCGAGGGGGGCAGGTGCGCCGCAGCCGGCGCCCCCGCCAGGGCGAGCAGCAGCGGCAGCAGCCACAGCTGCATGAGCGGGAAGCGGCGTTGCATGGTTCAGACTCCTTCGACTTCGATTCGGCGTGCCCGCGACGGGCTCAGTTTGGGTAGGGTGACGGTGAGCACGCCGCGGCGATAGTGAGCCTTGGCACCGCTCTCGTCGGCCGGGACCGGCAGGGGAATGGCGCGCTCGAAACGGCCATAGGCGCATTCCAGCAGATGGTATTGGCCGTGACTGTGTTCCCGGCGTACCTGCTTCTCGCCCCGGATGACCAGGATGTTGTCGATCACCTGGATTTCGAAGTCGCCGGGTTCCATTCCGGGCGCTTCCAGGCGCACCACCAGCTGGCGGTCGTCCTCGTGCACTTCGGCGGCCAGCAAGGCCCAGCGCGAGCCCTCGCGGACGCGCTGTTGTTCGGAGGTTTCCAGGGTGCCGGACCGGGGTGCGGGGCTGAAGCGGGTCAAGGCATGACCGGCCCGGCGATAGAGCTGCTGCCAGCCGTCGCTCAGCGTCTCCCACGCCCGGCCGAGACCCGAGCGGATCTGTTCCAGCGTGCTCATCGATAATCCCCTTTCTGCCCGTCTCCGGCAGATTCAGTGTCAGCTACCGTCCCGGGTGCGGCGATGTTGAAAGCCCCGGTGTCATTGTCATCACTCCGTTAATTCGGACTGTAAGACCTCCAGGCGGGTGCGCAGTTCCCGTATTTCGTCCAGCAGCTCCAGCGCCAGCGCGGCGCCCGACAGGTTGACCTGCAAGTCGCGCTGCAGGTGCACGGCAATGTGGACGCGGCGCACCGCCGTTCCCGAGAACCGCCATGAATGCGGGTCCTTGCCCACCGGCTCCAGCAGCCCTTCCTCGACCATGGCGATGATCTGCTCGGCATGCAGATCGGCGCTTCGGCACAACTCGGCGAGACTCAGGCTGAATTCGTCATCCAGCAAACGCCCGCTCAGCACCGGTGGAGTCGATTCTCGACTGGGCACGGCTCAGACCCCCATGTCCTTGCGTGGATTGAAAGGCATTTCCTTCTGCATGCGCCGGTAGAGCTCGCGGCTCTCCTCGCTGTCGGCCCGCGGGGTGACGATACGCAGGAGCACATACTGGTCGCCGGCGGGCTTGCCCGGCAGCCCACGGCCCTTGAGTCGCAGCTTCTGACCGCTCTGGGAACCGGCCGGAATCTTGAGCTCCACCTTCCCGCCCAGGGTCGGCACCGGCACGGTGGTCCCCAGGGCGGCTTCCCAGGGGGTCACCGGCAAAGTGACATATACGTCCCGGCCTTCGGGGCGGTACAGTCGGTGCGGCTCGAATTCGACCTCCAGGTACAGGTCGCCGTTGGGGCCGCCGCCGGCGCCCGGCCCACCCTGGCCGGTCAGGCGGATATGCTGGCCGGCGGTCACTCCGCGGGGAATCTTTACGTTGAGGGTGCGGGGCGTGACCCGGACATGTCCCTGCGCGTCCACCGCCGGCACCTGCAGTTGCAGGGTGCGGGTGGCGCCGTGGTAGGCGTCCTCCACGCTGACCAGGACCTTGGCGTGGTGATCTTCGCCGCGCATCTGGAAGCCGCCGCGGGTGCGCCCGCCGGCGCGCCCGGCGCCTGCGAACGGGCCGCCCATGCCGAACAGCGATTCGAAGAAATCGCTGAAATGGCCGCGCTCCGCGCCGGTGAAGCCGCCGCCGCTGAATTCGAAGCCGGCATCCCATCCGGGCGGCGGATGGAATTCCTGGCCCTGTTTCCACTGACTGCCGAGCTGGTCGTAGGCGGCCCGTTTTTCCGGGTCCTTGAGCACTTCGTAGGCCTCGTTGACCTCCTTGAAGCGTGCCTCGGCGTCCGGTTCCTTGCTCACATCGGGATGATACTTGCGGGCGAGCTTGCGATAGGACCGCTTGATCTCGTCCTGGGTGGCATCCTTGGATACCCCCATGATCTTGTAATAATCCTTGTATTCCATAACTCGAAGGTTCGCGACCCGGGTTGAGGCGGTTCAGTGCGTCCCTGCCCGCAGGGAAGACGGCCTGAAGGGCGGCGTGTCCCGCCACCCTTCAGGTCGACCGGTTCGGTGGCGTTATTCCTCCACCGTGATCTTGCGAGGCTGCACCTTGGCGTGCTTGGGAATGACGATTTCCAGTACGCCGTTGCGGGCCTTGGCGCTGACCTTCTCGGCGTCCGCCGTGTCGGGCAGAGCGAAGCGACGGTAGAATGTACCGCTGACCCGTTCCACGCGCTTGTAGTTTTCGCGCTCCTCCTTCTTCTCGCTTTCGCGATGCCCCTTCACGGACAGCACACCGCCTTCCATGTTGACCTCGATGTCCTTGGGGTCCACACCCGGTACATCGGCGTGAATCACGAAGTGGTCGGCTTCTTCCTTGATGTCCACCGCGGGCACCCAGTCGCCGGTGACCACGTTGGCGTTGTCCTCCGCGCCGGCCACCGGGGCGCGGGTATCGAACATGCGATTGATTTCATTCTGAAGCTGATTGAGCATGCTCCAGGGTTCGTAGCGGGTCAGAGCCATGTCAGTGTCTCCTGTTGACAATCGGTTGCGGGTCTCTACCCGATAGATATAGGCGAGGCGGGCGTTTTCAAGCCGGTGGAGGAGCGGGACGGGGGGCCTTCGACGGCGGCGCGCGTGCCGGCCGGCCGGACACCCGGTACGGGGCACAAGATATTGTGGTGGACCGGCGGGGCGGGCGGCTTCCCCTTTTGTGATTGATATCCTTCGGAGTTTCCGGGCGCCACATTTACGTCGCGTATAACTTGTTAATAATACATGTAAAAATAACGCCGCTTCGGGTTGTTGCAGGCTCTTGACAGCGTCCCCGGTTGTGCCTAATCTGCCTAGCACCGACCACAACATCTTGTGGTGAATCTGACTCTTTCCAACGACTGTGTTCCAGGCCGAGCCGGCAGGCCGCGCTGTCGGCTTATAACCATAAGTCCTCTGGAAGCCAGGAGACAAAATGACCACCGCACACCTCAAAGCCGTTCCCACCCGAGTTTCCGACATTCCCTTTCAGCCCGCGTCCATGGACATCTGGGACAAGAAGTACCGCCTGAAGACCAAGGACGGCATGCCCATCGACGCCAGCGTCGACGGCACCTACAAGCGGGTCGCGCGGGCACTGGCGGAGGTGGAGCATACGGCCGAGGCGCGCGAGCACTGGTACGAACGGTTTCTGTGGGCGCTGCGCCGGGGCGCGATTCCCGCCGGGCGCATTACCTCCAACGCCGGCGCCTGGGAGCACAAGCCTGCCACTTCCACCATCAACTGCACGGTGTCGGGCAGCATCCGCGACTCCATGAACGACATCCTGCTGAAGGTTCACGAGGCCGGGCTGACCCTGAAGGCCGGTTGCGGCATCGGCTACGAGTTTTCCACCCTGCGGCCCCGCGGCGCCTACGTGGCAGGCGCCGGCGCCTACACGTCCGGCCCGCTGTCGTTCATGGACATCTACGACCGCATGTGCTTCACGGTGTCCTCCGCCGGCGGGCGGCGGGGCGCGCAGATGGCCACTTTCGACGTGGGCCATCCGGACGTGCTGGACTTCATTCGCGCCAAGCGCGAGGACGGCCGGCTGCGCCAGTTCAACCTGTCGCTGCTCATTACCCGCGAGTTCATGGAGGCGGTGAAAAACGACGCCCGCTGGCCGCTGGCTTTCCCCGTCACCCGCGACGAAGCCGATTCCGCGCAGCTCGATCTGGCCGACCCGGAGCAGGTGATCTGGCGCGACTGGCCGGTCAAGGACGGCTATGTGGTCAATGCCGCCGGCCAGGTGGCCTGCAGGATCTATCGCACCATCCGGGCCCAGCGCCTGTGGGACGTCATCATGTCCTCCACCTACGACTACGCCGAGCCGGGGTTCATTCTCATCGACAAGGTCAATGAAATGAACAGCAACTGGTTCTGCGAGAACATCCGCGCCACCAATCCCTGTGGTGAACAGCCGTTGCCCGCCTACGGTTCCTGTCTGCTGGGATCGGTGAACCTCACCAAGTTCGTGGTGGAGCCGTTCACCGACCGGGCCCGTTTCGACTGGGACGAATACCGGGAAGTGGTGTCGGTGTTCACCCGCATGCTGGACAACGTGGTGGAGATCAACGGCCTGCCCCTGGACGGCCAGCGCGGCGAGATCCACCGCAAGCGCCGCCACGGCATGGGGTATCTGGGCCTGGGTTCCACCCTGACCATGTTGCGCATGAAGTACGGCTCGCCGGAATCCCTGGAGTTCACCGAGCGGGCCACGCGCGAGATGGCGGTGGAGGGCTGGCGCGTGGCCCTGGACCTGGCCCGGGAGAAGGGGCCGGCGCCCATCATGGACGAGGAGTTCGAAGTGACCCCCGAGATGCTGACCAAGCGCCCGGAGATGGCCCGCGACGGCTGGTCGGTGGGCGATCGCGTGCCGGGCAAGGTGCTCCATGCACGCTACAGCCGCTACATGCAGCGGGTGGCCGGCGCCGAGCCGGAGCTGGTGGAGGAGCTCGCCCAGGTGGGGGCGCGCTTCACCCACCACACCTCCATTGCGCCCACCGGCACCATTTCCCTGTCCCTGGCCAACAACGCCAGCAACGGCATCGAGCCCTCCTTCGCCCATCATTACTTCCGCAACGTGATTCGCGAAGGTCGCAAGACCAAGGAGAAGGTGAGCGTGTATTCCTTCGAGCTGCTGGCCTACCGGGAGCTGATCAACGCCAAGGCGATGCCCTACAGCGACAAGCCCGAGGAGCAGCTGCCGGAGTATTTCGTCAGCGCCGACGACATCCGCCCCAAGGAACACGTGGACATCCAGGCGGCCGCCCAGCGCTGGATCGATTCCAGCATCTCCAAGACCGCCAACGTGCCCACCGAGTACGCCTACGAGGATTTCAAGGACATCTATCTGTACGCGTACGAACAGGGCCTCAAAGGCTGCACCACCTTCCGGTTCAATCCGGAAGCCTTCCAGGGCGTGCTGGTCAAGGAGCAGGACCTGGAGAACACCACCTACCGCTTCGAGCTGGGCGATGGCTCGATGGTCGAGCTCAAGGGCAACGAGGAAGTGGAGTACGACGGCGAAGTGCACACTGCCGCGAACCTCTACGACGCGCTGAAAGAAGGCTACTACGGAAAATTCTGACCGCCGGGATACCGCGTGGCCCGGCGGCCTTGAGGCACGGGCGGGGCGCTTCGCGAACTCTGCGGCTGTAATCAGGGGACAGCAAATGACAACCAAGATCGACAGCAAAATCGTTGGCTACGGTGTGGTGAAGCCCGAAGAGCCGGCCGATACGGGCGCTGCGGCGCCGGCCGCCGAGGCCGACAAGCCGGTGGACAATGTCGTACAGCTGCACGAGAAGCTGCAGCGCCCCGAGATGCTGCTGGGGTCGACCTACAAGGTCAAGACGCCCCTGTCCGAGCATGCGCTGTACGTGACCATCAACGACATCGTCCTCAATCAGGGCACGGTCCACGAGCTGCGCCGGCCTTTCGAGATCTTCATCAACTCCAAGAACATGGACCACTTCCAGTGGATCGTCGCCCTGACCCGCATCATTTCGGCGGTGTTCCGCAAGGGCGGTGACGTCACCTTCCTGGTGGAGGAAATGCGGTCGGTGTTCGACCCCCGCGGCGGCTATTTCAAGAAGGGTGGCAAGTACATGCCCTCCCTGGTGGCGGAGATCGGTGATGCCATCGAATGTCATCTGCGCATGATCGGCATGCTCAAGGACGACGAACTGGACGAACACCAGAAGCAGCTCATCGCGGAAAAGCGTGCCCAGTACGAAGCCAGCACCGCCACGGCCTCGGAAAGCGCTGAATCCAGCGATTTTCCGGAGGGTGCCCAGCTGTGCGTCAAATGCAACACCAAGGCAGCCATTCAGATGGACGGCTGCCTGACCTGCCTGAATTGCGGCGAGTCCAAGTGCGGGTGACGGGTCGCCGTGGGCAGGGCGGCGGCTCGATGTGGGTTAAAGCATAAGTTGCAAATCTGTACGCATAAGCCGCAAACCCCGGGGCTATCGTGCCCCCGCCTAGTTTTTTTGACAAATGGCGGCATCGACAAGCGAGACCCATTATCCGAGGTTGCCGTCTCTCGACCTCTATACCGCGGAACTGCTATATCACCAACAAAGGTAAAGCTCGGGCATGCGGATACTGCCAAAGCGTAATAGACCCGTCACGCCGCGAATGGGATGTCATGATCCAGACCGGAAGATGCCCCAAGTGCTCGGTTCCGATAGAGCTTCCAAAGTAAGTGCATGCTTCTGAGGGATGGTGCCGAACTACTGTAGAGAAGGGTCGGATGAGAGGATATTTGGAAAACGCAAAAACAGGGGCGCCCTGCACCTAAGTCCATAGCCCGTATAGCTGGAAATGGAGCGTGGCCTTGCGGCAGGGCGGGCACATGCATTTCGCTTCCGCTCCTGGTGGGGCTGCGGAGTCGGCTTCTTCCAGAATCCAGCGGAACGGATTGTAGACATCTGGGTCGAGGTAAATGAAGAACTCGTTCTGCTGGGCGTCGGCTCTGTTGGTTGAGACGATACGATCCAGGTCCGGGTGGAATGCCGCGACCGACGTACTGCTTGGAG
>DATFML010000142.1:0-7834 GCA_035266965.1 Gammaproteobacteria bacterium | reverse complement strand
CAGAGAGGTGGCGGCTCGGTGTTCGGTGGGACTCATGCGTTGACGGGGTTCGGCTGACTTTTTCACGAGGCGAAATTCCTTTGATCAACCAAGCGAGACCGCCGTATAGTAGCAGGTTACGTTGTTGGCGGAAAACGGCATGGATACCATTCGAATTCGAGGGGCGCGCACCCACAACCTTCAGAACCTCAATCTCGACCTGCCGAGGGACAAGCTGATCGTCGTCACCGGCCTTTCCGGGTCCGGGAAATCTTCACTGGCATTTGACACCATCTACGCCGAAGGCCAGCGCCGCTATGTGGAGTCGTTGTCCGCTTATGCGCGCCAGTTCCTGGCCATCATGGAAAAGCCCGATGTGGACCACATCGACGGCCTGTCACCGGCAATATCCATCGAGCAGAAGTCCACGTCCCACAACCCGCGCTCCACCGTGGGGACCGTTACCGAGATCTACGATTATCTGCGTCTGCTGTTTGCGCGTGTGGGCACACCACAGTGCCCCGAACATGCCACCGTCCTCGAAGCACAGACGGTGAGCCAGATGGTCGATCAGGTACTCGGCCTCGAAGAAGGCAGCCGTGTGATGCTGGTCGCACCGGTGGTACAGGATCGCAAGGGCGAGCACGTTCACGTGTTGGAGGAACTGCGCGCCCAGGGCTACGTGCGTGCGCGGGTCGACGGCAAGGTGGTGGAACTGGACGAGCTGCCCACGCTGGACCTCAAGCGCAAGCATACCATCGAAGCGGTAGTGGACAGATTCCGCGTGCGTGACGATATCGCAGTGCGCCTGGCGGAATCGTTCGAAACCGCGCTGCGCCTGTCCGACGGTCTGGCGCGCGTCGCCTACATGGACGACCCGACCCGCGAAGAGCTGCTGTTTTCCGCCAAGTTTTCCTGTCCGATCTGCGGCTATTCGCTGCCCGAGCTGGAACCGCGGCTGTTCTCCTTCAACAATCCCGTCGGAGCCTGTCCCGCCTGCGACGGACTGGGTGTCAAACAATTCTTCGATCCGCAACGGGTGGTGGGACATCCTCAACTGAGCCTGGCCGGCGGCGCCGTACGCGGCTGGGACAGACGCAATGCGTACTACTTCCAGATGATCAGCTCGCTCGCCGATCATTACGGTTTCGACATCGAAACTCCTTTCGAAGAATTGCCCGATGCGGTGCGCAACGCCATCCTGTACGGCAGCGGCGACACGGAAATCGAATTCCAGTATCTCAACGAGCGCGGGGGATTCACCACCCGGCGTCACCCTTTCGAGGGCATCATTCCCAACATGCAGCGCCGCTACCGGGAAACCGAATCCACCGTGGTCCGCGATGAACTGGCCAAGTACCTGAGCATCCAACCGTGCCCGGAATGCCACGGCACGCGGCTGAATCGGGCGGCGCGTCATGTATTCGTGGCTGAGCGGACGCTGCCACAGATCACCGCCCTTCCGGTCGGGCACGCACAGCAGTTCTTCGCGCAGCTCGAACTGCCGGGCCGGCGCGGGCAAATCGCCGCGAAGATCGTCAAGGAGATCGGGCAGCGACTGGACTTCCTGGTGAACGTAGGACTGGAGTACCTGTCCCTGGAACGCAGCGCCGACACACTATCCGGCGGTGAGGCCCAACGTATCCGACTGGCGAGCCAGATCGGCGCCGGTCTGGTGGGTGTGATGTACGTGCTGGACGAGCCGTCCATCGGACTGCATCAGCGCGACAACCAGCGACTGCTCAATACGCTCACCTACCTGCGCGACCTGGGGAACACGGTGATCGTAGTGGAACATGACGAAGACGCCATACGCAGCGCCGACCATGTGGTGGACATGGGGCCCGGAGCGGGCGTGCACGGCGGGCGCGTGGTCGCCGAAGGAACGCCGGCGGACATCATTGCCACCCCCGCCTCCCTGACCGGACAGTATCTCGCGGGCACGCGTGCCATCGCGGTGCCCGAGCGTCGCTCGCCCCCCGAGCCGTCACACATGATCCGTCTGCGCGATGCCCACGGCAACAATCTCAAGCATGTCGATGTGGATATTCCCATAGGCATCATGACGGCCATCACCGGCGTCTCCGGCTCCGGCAAATCCACCCTGATCAATGACACCTTGTATCGATACGCGGCCCGCGAGCTCAACGGAGCCTCCGAAGCCACGGTTCCATGCGAGACCATCGAGGGGCTGGAGCATCTGGACAAGGTGGTGGACATCGATCAGAGCCCGATCGGTCGCACGCCACGCTCGAATCCGGCCACCTACACCGGTCTGTTTACGCCCATACGGGAACTGCTGGCCGGCACGCAGGAAGCGCGCTCGCGGGGCTACAAAGCCGGCCGTTTCAGCTTCAACGTCAAGGGCGGACGCTGCGAAGCCTGTCAGGGCGACGGAGTCATCAAGGTTGAGATGCACTTTCTACCCGACATCTACGTGCCCTGCGACGTTTGCAAGGGCAAACGCTACAATCGAGAGACCCTGGATATCCGCTACAAGGGCAAGAACATCCATGAGGTACTGGAGATGACCGTGGAGGACGCCCGCGAGTTCTTCAGCCCGGTACCTGCGGTGGCCCGCAAGCTGCAGACGCTGATGGAGGTCGGGCTTTCCTACCTCAAACTGGGACAGAACGCGACCACGCTTTCGGGCGGCGAAGCGCAGCGGGTGAAGCTGGCCCGGGAATTGTCCAAAAGAGACACGGGCAACACGCTCTACATTCTGGACGAACCGACCACCGGACTGCATTTCCACGACATCGAGCAACTGCTGACCGTCCTTCAACGCCTGCGCGACCACGGCAACACCATTGTCGTGATCGAGCACAATCTGGACGTCATCAAGACGGCGGACTGGGTTGTGGATCTCGGCCCCGAAGGCGGGGACAAAGGCGGGACGGTTGTTGTCGCTGGAACGCCGGAGCAGGTCGCGGACCATCCGCAATCCTACACCGGCATGTTCCTGGCACCCGTCCTGCAGGGAAGCGCAACCCGCGAGGCGCGACGCATGGACCACTAGGCCGCCGGAACGGCTCGGACCTCCGCGCCAAGCGCCAGGCCAAGATCCCGGTCGGCGCGTCCCTGGTTGACGGCGATTTCCAGCAGGCCGTTTGCGTTCTCGTACCAGAAAGCCTCTCCCCGCGGCACATCCGAAAAGGTGTCGGCGCGGGACAGCACACGACCTGCCACCTCGATGGCGTCGTGCTTGCCCACCACCTGGGCGCGCACACCGGTCATGGCATTGCCGAACCTGTCGAGATAGACCACGCGAAACAGGTCGTCCTCCCAGTCCGCGCCCACCCGCGTTCGCTGCTCGACAGCGCGACCGGGGACCGGTTCACCCCGAGCCAGCCGCGCCGCTACCGGCGCGAACACATCGCGACCGTGGAAGCTGGCGGAAAGCCGTTCCGGTTGCCAGTCGATTTCCCACCACTGGGCGCTCTGGGAGCGGCGCGCGGTCACGGCCAGCAGGCCGTTGTCCGGTCCCACGTACCAGCGTCCGTCAGCGCTCAGTACCGCTCCGGGCCGGGCGCTGCCCACGCCCGGATCCACCACGGCGACAAATACCGTGCCTTGCGGAAAGCTCTCCGCATAGGCCGCCAGCAGATAGGCTGCGCTGCGGGCATCGAAAGGCGGCAGGTCTGAAAACAGGTCGATCACCGGCACCGCCGGCGCGTCGCGCAGCAGCGCCGCCTTGACCTGTCCGATATAGGGGCCTTCAAGGCCGAAGTCCGTGAGCAGCACGATCATCGGGACCACCTCCGGGGTGACACAGGGTCGATACAGCAAGTTTAGCCGCCACCCTGCGGAGGTCCGCCCCAGGAGCGCGGCGACCTTAGCCCGCGAGCCTGCCCGTGCGCTTCACAAACAGAAAAGGCCGGGGTTAATCCCGGCCTTTTCTGTTTGGTCCGTCTTATGTGCAGAGGCGGCTAATCGCTGGCCTCGTCCCCTTCGGGCCTGTCCACCAGCTCAACCAAGGCCATCGGCGCATTGTCGCCGGCACGAAACCCCATTTTCAGGATTCGCAGATAACCACCGGGACGCTCCTTGTAGCGCGGCCCCAGATTGTCGAACAGTTTGGTCACTGCATCGCGGTCACGCAGGCGCGAAAACGCCAGGCGGCGCTTGTGGACTGAATCGCTCTTGGCCATGGTGATCAGGGGCTCGGCCACACGCCGCAGTTCCTTGGCCTTGGGCAGTGTGGTCTTGATCGCCTCATGCCGGACCAGCGACGCCGCCATGTTGCGCAGCATGGCCTTGCGGTGACTGCTGTTGCGGCTGAGCTGCCGCCCGATGTTGCGATGACGCATGTTTGCTACCTCAGATTACGCGGTCGACGGCGGAACGACCGGCTTGACCCTGTGGATCCACAGCCGGCGGTGCGCCTGTGCTGCTCCGGTCAGGCGGACGCCTTTTCGCGATCCTTGAGCCCGGGCGGCGGCCAGTTGTCCAGGCGCATACCCAGGGACAGCCCGTGGGTAGCCAGTACATCCTTGATTTCTGTCAGGGACTTCTTGCCGAGATTCGGCGTCTTCAAAAGCTCGACCTCGGTGCGCTGAATGAGGTCACCGATGAAGTAAATGCTCTCCGCCTTCAGGCAGTTGGCGGACCGGACAGTGAGCTCCAGATCGTCCACCGGCCGCAACAGAATGGGATCGATCTCCGCTTCGCTGGTTTCGGCCCGTTCCTCTTCCTTGCCCTGAAGATCGACGAAGACCGACAACTGATCCTGCAGGATGGTGGCGGCGCGGCGGATCGCCTCCTCGGGATCGATGGTTCCGTTGGTTTCAATATCCATGACCAGCTTGTCCAGGTCGGTGCGCTGTTCCACGCGCGCACTCTCAACCGCATAGCTGACACGGCGCACCGGACTGAACGACGCGTCCAACTGCAGGCTGCCGATCATCCGGTCTTCGCCTTCGGCGCTCGCACGCATACTGGCGGGCACGTAGCCTCGCCCGCGTGCAATCTTCAGCGTCATGTTCAACTCACCCGACTGGGTCAGATGGGCAATGACGTGATCGGGATTGATAATCTCGACGTCGTGATCCAGCGTGATATCAGCAGCCGTGACCGGCCCGGGCCCCTTCTTCTTCAACACGAGCGACGCTTCGCTGCGGCCGTGCATCCGAATGGACAGACCTTTGAGGTTCAACAGCACATCGATGACGTCTTCCTGCACGCCTTCGATGGTGGAGTACTCGTGCAACACGCCTTCGATTTCCACACCGGTGACGGCGGCACCCGGCATGGAAGAAAGCAGGATCCGCCGCAGGGCGTTCCCCAGGGTATGCCCGAAACCGCGCTCCAGCGGCTCGATAGCCACCCGCGCATGCTGGGCGCTGATGGTCTGAATGTCCACGATCCGTGGTTTAAGGAATTCGGTAACCTTGCCTTGCATGGGTGTTCCCCTCTGCTGTAGGCCTTACTTGGAGTAAAGCTCGACGACCAGCGCTTCGTTGATCTCCGGCGGAAGATCACTGCGCTCGGGCTTCGTCTTGAAGACACCTTCCATCTTCGTGACGTCCACGTCGAGCCACTCGGCAAAACCGCGTTGCTGGGCCAGCTCCAGGGCACCCTGGATGCGCAACTGCGAACGTGCCTTCTCGTTCACGGCGACCACGTCACTGGGGCTCACCTGGTAGGCCGGAATGTTGACCTTCTTGCCATTCACAGTGATGGCATTGTGGCGCACCAGCTGCCGTGCCTCGGACCGGGAAGCCGCAAAGCCCATGCGGTAGGCCACGTTGTCCAGACGGCACTCGAGCAGCTGCAGCAGATTCTCGCCGGTGGAGCCCTTGCGGCGCGCCGCCTCGTGATAATACCCGCGGAACTGGCGTTCCAGGACACCGTAAATGCGGCGCAGCTTCTGCTTCTCGCGCAGCTGCCCGGCATAGTCCGACAGGCGCTGACGGCGCTGGCCGTGCTGACCGGGCGGAAACGGGCGGTTTTCCACGGCACACTTGCTCGTGTAGCACTTCTCGCCCTTAAGAAAAAGCTTGCCCCCTTCGCGGCGGCACAAGCGGCATTTCGCACCAACTAACTTAGCCATGTGGACCCCTGCTTACACGCGACGCTTTTTGGGCGGACGACACCCGTTGTGTGGAATCGGGGTCACGTCCGTGATGTTGGTCACCCGAAACCCGGCATTGTTCAGGGCGCGCACGGCGGATTCGCGACCCGGACCCGGTCCCTTGACCTGCACTTCCACGTTCTTCATGCCATATTCCTGGGCCATGGTGGCGGCACGCTCGGCGGCCACCTGGGCGGCGAAAGGCGTGCTTTTGCGCGAACCGCGGAAGCCGGAGCCCCCTGACGTGGCCCAGCACAGGGCGTTGCCCTGGCGGTCGGAAATCGTGATTATGGTGTTGTTGAAGGAAGCGTGCACATGGGCGATGCCATCCACCACGTTCTTCTTCACCTTCTTGCGCGTACGCGCAGTCGCTTTTGCCATCTTGGTAGTCCCGGTTACAACCCTAGCAGCTATCGTCTACCGGTCGCCGTCCGCGGCTCCTGTCCGCGCCCGGCGATCGCTCTCGTGTTGTCGGCTTACTTGCGGATCGGGCGCCGCGGGCCCTTGCGGGTGCGGGCATTGGTGCGCGTGCGCTGGCCTCGCAGCGGCAGTCCGCGCCGGTGCCGCAACCCCCGGTAGCAGCCGAGATCCATCAGCCGCTTGATGTTCATGGAAACCACCCGCCGCAGATCGCCCTCCACGGTGTACTTGCCAACTTCCCCGCGGAGGGTCTCGAGCTCAGGGTCCGTCAGGTCCTTGACCTTACGGTCCGGCTGGATGCCGGTCGCCTCACAGATCTTCTGGGCGTTGGTACGACCGATCCCGTAGATCGAAGTCAGAGCAATCACGGCGTGCTTGTGCGCCGGAATGTTGATACCTGCGATACGCGCCATGTGCTACCTCTCCTAAACCACGCGAACGACGCCAGCGGAAACCGTCAAGGGTACAGCCGCAGGCGCGGGAAATCAATGCCAAAAATGCCGCTCCGGGCCGCAACCCGGAGTCCCTGTTTGCCCTGCCCGCCGCGCCACGGGCGGTCGGGACCGGGGCTCTGCAGAATAAAGCTCAACCCTGGCGCTGCTTGTGGCGGCCATCCGAGCAGATAACCCGGACCACACCCTTGCGGCGCACGATCTTGCAGTGGCGGCAGATTTTCTTGACCGATGCACGTACTTTCATTTCAGCACCTATTGTCCGACAGATCCCCAGGGAGGAACCCGGCCTGCGTCAGCGAATCAGGCCGGCGCCGCCCTGGCTTTTGAGATTGGCCTTTTTCATCAGGCCTTCGTACTGGTGGGACATCAGGTGCGCCTGTACCTGAGCCATGAAATCCATCACGACCACCACGATAATCAGCAGGGACGTGCCGCCGAAATAGAACGGCACATTCCATGAAACGATCAGGAACTCCGGCAGCAGACACACCGCGGTCACGTAAATCGCGCCGGCCATCGTCAGCCGGGTCAGCACGCCGTCCACATACCGGGCGGTCTGCTCACCGGGGCGAATCCCCGGGATGAAGGCGCCCGACTTCTTCAGGTTGTCCGCCGTTTCCCTGGAGTTGAATACCAACGCCGTATAGAAAAAGCAGAAGAAGATAATCGCCGCCGAGTACAGCAGTACGTACAGCGGTTGCCCCGGCGACAGCGTCGAGCTCAGATCCTTCAGCCAGCCCATGCCTTTGGAGCTGCCGAACCAGTTCCCCAGGGTTGCCGGGAACAGAATGATACTGGAGGCGAAGATCGGCGGAATCACCCCGGACATGTTCAGCTTCAGCGGCAGATGGGAGCTTTGGGCCGCGTAGATACGCCGACCCTGCTGCCGCTTGGCATAGTTGACCGT
>DATFML010000141.1:0-6764 GCA_035266965.1 Gammaproteobacteria bacterium | reverse complement strand
GTTCGCATCGCTGTAGATGCCTCCACCGCCACCATTTGTGAGACCACTGAGGTAGGTTACGGTTACGACATCGCCGGGCGCCAAAGCCAAGCCTGTCGAGCCGTCGACGACGGTCGGGGTTTGTACACTCGAACCATAGTTGAAGGCGGGATTAAGACTGGATACCCACGGTCCCGATCTTCCGCTAACGGAGGTCGTTATCAGAGTCCCATAGGCGGTGTTGGCGATGAGCAGAAAACAGAAGGCGACAAGACTCGTCGTATATTTCTTCACAGTGCCTCTCCTTTAGCTATCGAGCCGCGTTCTTCCAAGCGCCGAACCGATAGAAGTGATCGGCGCGCGACCTCGTACTTACGGCGTTTGCGTCCGGACCGGTCGCAACGTGCGTGCCAATTATGGCCGTGCGGTAGAAGTACAAAAGAAAACCACGGGCTTACGGGCGTGGCCTAGTGCTAGTCATTCAATTCGCGCCGTCGCGGTGTAAAGATTGGTGACAGCCTCTATGTTAGAGGACTATCAAATGCACGTTACGGTGGCATGTTGCCACATAGAAAGTGGCGAAAGTTCATTGGCCTGTTTGTATACGGCACGAACCAGGAGACTTATGTGTTATGGGATTCAGTGTAAGGAATTTGGACGCCCTGGCTTTTCAGAACGGCGCCTTATTCATGAGCAGGAGGAAGACCTGCTTGTGCTTGTGGGGCAGTCGCTGCTTGCGGGTTGATCGCCCCGCCGCACGAAATCAGAGTCAGTGCCGTTTGACCTAGCGCTGCGCGATGCGATCCGCTCCTTTGTCGGATTATGCAATCGGCTGCGACAGCCCTCGTCACTGGGATATTGGTCACCGATGGAGTTTGAACTAGCATGCAGCTAACCAGTGCGAGAAAGGTAGCTGATTTATTTTCCCGTGCCGCAGTCAGTCCATGGACTATCCACTACGTAGCGGTGGTCACCCTCAACCCGATCTGGTCAATTCCAGCGCCGGAGCTACCCGTCGCTGGATTCAGTGGTTAAGTCTTTCCAGCACGGTGATCTATTCACTGCAGCGCCTGCAAGTCGCCGGTTCCGGCCAAAAGCAGACCGCGGGAAGCCCCCCGAGCGGCGACCGGGCCTTGATAGAGTGCGGTCGTGGTGCGGACCACCGCGAGTTGGTTTTCCAAGCAGGGCCACTTACGATGCAGTAGCGGCGGAAAGGTCGGCAGAGTACGCGGTAGCCGAGCGCCCAACGTCACAATCATATTAAACTTATACTCACATTTTGGCGTGTTCTGAGTCTAGGGGGGGCATGAATCGTATATGGTCGTTGGTGATGGTTATGGTTATGGTCAGTTCGGGCCTGGCTGGCTGCGCTGGGATCGTAAAATCCGATGTAACGGTGTTTCATGCTCCAGAACTTGCGCAATCAGGGAAGGCATACGCTTTCGTACCTCTTAGGGGTCAGGCTGGAAATCTCGAATATGCAACGTACCGGAACCTCGTGGGAAAACAACTCTCGAAGCACGGCTACCACCTGGTTCCGTTAGCGAAGGCGGATTATGCAGTGGCCCTGCAATACTCCGTCGACTCTTGGCGGCAAGTAGTCGAGTCGATGCCGGTCTACGGGCAGACCGGGGTGTCTTCTTCTACAACCTCGGGAACGATGACATCGTTAGGAGGTTTCGGTACTTATTCGGGAACGACGACATATACGCCCACCGGAAACTCCGACCGCCTAGGCCACTCTGTTCTTAGGCGGGGAACCGCAGCCGCACCGAACGGAGACGGCTATGGCTTCCGCCACAGATCCAGCCACAAAAAAGCCCGGCGCGCGTGGCACGCCGGGCCTTTCGACCAGTCCGCCTGGCGCTGCGGTCAGGCCATGCCGTAGCCGAAGGCGTCCTTGAAGCGGTCCTTGAACTCGTCCATGGTGAACGCATGGTTCTGGGTGCCGTGCTTGGCGACCTTGATGGCTCCCATCAGGGCGGCGACTCGGCCGGTGGTTTCCCAGTCCAGATCCTTCATCAGGCCATACAGCAGCCCGGCACGGTAGGCATCGCCGCAACCGGTGGGATCCGACACTTCGTCGGGCCGCGCGGCGGGAATCTCGATGCGATGGCCGCCGGTGTAGATGTAAGAACCCTCCGCGCCGCGGGTCACGATCAGGGCGTTCACCCGGTCGGCGATTTCGTGGGGCGACCAGCCGGTGCGCTCCTGAATGAGCTGGGACTCGTAGTCGTTCACGCATACCCAGGTGGCCTTTTCGATGAAATCCTTCAGATCGTCGCCGCCGAACATGGGAAGACCCTGGCCGGGGTCGAAGATGAACGGAACGTTGGCTTCGGCGAACTGGGTGGCATGCTCGATCATGCCGTCACGACCGTCCGGAGAGACCATGCCCAGAGTTACGCCCTGGGCCTCCTCCACGCGATTCTCGTGGGCGAAGTTCATGGCGCCGGGATGGAAGGCGGTGATCTGGTTGTCGTCCATGTCGGTGGTGATGAACGCCTGGGCGGTATAGGTCTCGGAGACGGTCTTCACATGACTCCGGTCGATGCCGTGGCTGTCCATCCACTGCTGATAGGGGCCGAAATCGGTGCCCACCGTGGCCATGGGCTGCCCGTCGCCGTCCAGCAGCTTGAGGTTGTAGGCGATGTTGCCGGCGCAGCCGCCGAACTCGCGGCGCATGTCGGGTACCAGAAAGGACACATTCAGCATGTGCACCTTGTCCGGAAGAATGTGATTCTTGAAACGGTCGTGAAAGACCATGATGGTGTCGAAGGCCACTGAGCCACAGATTAATGCCGACATCGCCTGTCCCCGTGTTCGGAAAATGAATGGTCGTTACGGATGCTGACGTGCGCGGCCTGTCGTTCGCCGCCATGCACAACAGCATCTGACGTGGGCTGCCGCCGCACGATCGGTCCCTGTGGGCGCGAGGTCCGCGGCGCGCGGCCGCCGTCCGCTCACCCCCACAGCACCAGCGCCCAGACGGCCCCCGCGTTGATCAGTGCGATCAACACGGCCGCCGAGCCGAGATCCTTGGCCCGTCCGGCAAGCGGATGGTGTTCGTCGCTGATGCGGTCCACCACCGCCTCGATGCCCGAGTTGAGCAGTTCCACGATGGGCACCAGCAGCCAGGCCGCCAGCAGCATCGCCCGCTCAAGGCCGGTATGGCCCAGCCACAGCGCCAACGGCACCAGCACGATGGAAAGGGCCACCTCTTCGCGGAAGGCCGCTTCGTGGCGGAATGCCGCCTTCAGACCCGCCCAGGAAAAGCCCAGTGCCCTGACCAGGCGCTGCAGCCCGCGGCTGCCGGATTCGCTCATTGTTGTCTGTCCGTTGGTCGGCCGCCCGGGGCCCTGACGGCGCGTCATACGCGCGCCACGGTCCCGCAGGACCGTGGCGGACCATACCGAATAGGCCGGACCGGGCGCAACCCTGCTCCAGGCGCCTGTCGGACTTGAGGTTGATCGACTGCGCCGCTGGAAGAGCCGCCCTCCCGCTCCTGTTCGTCAAACAGCAACGGCTATTGTCCTCAAAGGACCGAAAAACGCACTCGCTCTCCCATCCGGCTCGCTACCATCGCCCAAGGCCCACAGGCCCCTAGCCAGCAGCGGCCTCGCTCCAGACCAGATCCAGTTCCCGCGCAGCGCGCACTTCGTCCAGACGGCGCACCGGCTGGGTATGGGGCGCCTCCTTGAGTACGGACGGATTGGTCTCGGCTTCGTGCTGGATGCGGGTCATGGCGTCCACAAAGCCGTCCAACGCCTCCCTGGCCTCGGTCTCGGTGGGCTCGATGAGCAGACACTCGGGCACCAGCAGCGGGAAATAGGTGGTCGGTGCATGGAAGCCGTAGTCCAGCAGCCGTTTGGCGAAGTCCATGACGTTCACGTCCAGTTCCTTGTGCTGGCGCTTGAGGGTGACGATGAACTCATGGGTGGCGCGCCGGTTGGGATAGGCCAGATCGAAGCCCTGCCTGGCCAGCTCGGTGGCCATGTAGTTGGCGTTCAGCGTGGCGTACTCGGCCACCCGTTCCATGCCCTCGCGGCCCAGCATGCGGGCGTATACATAGGCGCGCAGCAGCACGCCGGCGTTGCCCATGAAAGCCGACAGGCGTCCGATGGTCTGCGGGCGCTGCTTTTCGGTAATCCAGTGATACTCGTCGCCGTCATAGCCCACCATCGGAACCGGCAGAAACGGCTCCAGGCGCTTGGACACGCCCACCGGGCCGGCGCCCGGTCCGCCGCCCCCGTGGGGCGTGGAGAAGGTCTTGTGCAGGTTCATGTGGATGACGTCGAAGCCCATGACGCCGGGACGCACCTTGCCGAGGATGGCATTGAGGTTGGCGCCGTCGTAGTAAAGCAGTCCGCCGGCTTCGTGGACCACGCGGGCAATGTCCAGAATGCGCCGCTCGAACACGCCCAGGGTGGAGGGATTGGTCAGCATCAGACCGGCGGTGTGCGGACCCACGGCGGCCTGCAGGGCCTCGAAGTCCACGTCCCCGTCCTTGTCGGTGGGGATTTCCCGCACGCGATAGCCGCACATGGTGGCGGTCGCCGGGTTGGTGCCGTGGGCGGCATCGGGAACCAGGATCTCGGTGCGTTCGGTGTCGCCGCGGGCGTCGTGGTAGGCGCGGATCATCGCCACGCCGGTGAATTCGCCCTGGGCGCCGGCCGCCGGAGTCAGGGACACCGCTTCCATTCCGGTCACGTCCTTGAGCATCTCCTGCAGCTCGTACATGCAGGCGAGGTACCCCTGCCCCGCCGACTCCGGCGACAGGGGATGGCGGGCCAGCAACTGCGGCAGCATGGCCAGCTTGTTGCTGGCCCGCGGGTTGTACTTCATGGTGCACGAGCCCAGCGGATAGAACTGGGTGTCGATGGAGAAATTCTTCTGGGACAGGCGCGTGTAATGGCGCACCACCTGCATTTCCGACACCTCGGGCAGCCGCGCGCGCTCCCGGCGCCGCAGATGGGCCGGGATATCGTCGATGGACGGCGCCTCTTTGGGCGCCTGGGCGGTGGCGCGGCGGCCGGCGCGGGAATGTTCGAAAATCAGCATGGCACTCGGTCTCGGTCGGTCAATGTCTCTGGCTGCAGTCGGCCGCTGCGCCGCGCACCCCAGCGCAGGCCGGGGTGCGCGGCGCAGCACTCAGCCCAATACCTTCAGTGCGGCGTCGTAGTCCGGCTCCTGGGCGATCTCGGGCACCATCTCGCTGTGAATCACCTTGTCGTGCTCGTCCAGCACCACCACCGCACGGGCGGTAATGCCGGCCATCGGACCGTCGGTGATCAGCACGCCGTAATCCTTGGAGAAGTTGCGGTCGCGCATCACCGACAGCGGCACCACGTTGGAGAGACTTTCGTCGGTGCAGAAGCGGCCCTGGGCAAACGGCAGATCGGCGGACACGATCAGGAACACCGTGTCGCCGTGCTGCTTGGCCGCGTCGTTGAACTTCTTGGTGGACGTGGCGCAGACCGGCGTATCCAGGCTGGGGACGATGTTCAACAGCTTCTTCTTGCCGTCATAGTCGCCCAGCGTGCGGTCGTTGAGCTCGCCGTCCACCAGCTTGAAAGCCGGCGCCTGGCTGCCCACCGCCGGCAGGTCTCCATTGGTATGAATTTCGTTGCCCTGCAGCGTAATGGTGGCCATCGGATGACTCCTTTCCTGTTCCTTCGGTTGCGGATCGCGGGATCAACCCATCTTGGGCTGTACGGGGCATCCCGGTTTGGTCTGCTTGTCGACGATACGCGCCAGGTGATCGGCGTACAGAGCGATATCGTCGTCCGTCTTGGTTTCAGTGGCGCACACCAGCAAGGTGTTGGCCAACTCCGGATAATCGTCCTCCAGAGCATAGCCCGGCAGCAGGTTGTGGGCCGCCAACGGCCGCAGAATCCCGGCCAGCGGCAGCTTGAACTGAAGCGCCGTCTCGTGGAAGAACGGACGGTCGAACAGGGGTTCCACATAGCCGCTGGCGGTCAGCGCATCCACCAGCCTGCGGGTGTTGGCATGGCTGTTGGCCGCCACCCGTTCCAGACCCTCGGCGCCCAGCAGAGCCATGTGAATGGTTGCCGCGGTCACCAGCAGGCCCTGGTTGGTGCAGATGTTGGAGGTCGCCTTGGAACGGCGGATATGCTGCTCGCGGGCCTGCAGGGTCAGCGTGAAACCGCTCTTGCCGTCCCGGTCCACGGTGCGGCCCACGATGCGCCCGGGCATCTGGCGGACATGGTCCTTGCGGCAGCACATGAAGCCGAAGTAGGGACCGCCCGAGGACAACGGCACGCCCAGGGGCTGACCCTCACCGCACACGATGTCGGCGCCGCGCTCGCCCCACTGCCCCGGCGGGGTCAGCAGGGCCATGGCCACCGGGTTGACCACCGCGATCACCAGCGCGCCCTGGGCATGGGCCCAGTCGGTGAGCTCATCGACTTCTTCGAGCACACCGAAGAAGTTGGGCTGGGGAATCACCACCGCCGTGATGTCCTCGCCTTCGAACCGGGCCAGCCCGTCCACGGGCGTGTGCCCGCCTTGCGGTGAGTAGGGCACGTCCACCAGCTCGATGCCCTGGTTGTGCACGATGGTGCTGGCGGTGCGCCGGTAGTTGGGGTGCACGGTGCGGGGCACCAGCACCCGCCCGGATTTGGACTTGCGGTTGGCCCGCACCGCCATCAGCACCGCTTCGGCCAGCGCGGACGCGCCGTCGTACAGGGAGGCGTTGGACACGTCCATGGCCATCAGCCGGGCCATCATGGTCTGGTACTCGTAGATCAGCTGCAGCGTGCCCT
>DATFML010000140.1:0-8174 GCA_035266965.1 Gammaproteobacteria bacterium | reverse complement strand
GGATATCCTGGGCGGTACGGGGAAAGGACACGGCCACATAGTCGGCCCGCATTTCCGCCGCCACCTTGATGTCGGCACGGTCCTTGTCGGTGATCGCCTTGGCGGACAGACCGCCGCCCTGGCGATTGATGCCCTTGTTGTTGGACAGCACACCGCCGACCACCACCCGGCAATCGATCTCCGCGCCGCGCACTTCCTCCACCCACAGCACGATCTGACCGTCATCCAGCAGCAGGGTATCCCCGCGGCTCACGTCGTCGGGAAGCGCCTTGTAGGCCAGGCCGACCCGTTCGCCGGTGCCGTCGTTGGGGCCGAGGCGGGCATCGAGAATGAAGCGGGCACCCTCCTCCAGGTCCACTTTGCCGTCCTTGAACCGGTCGATGCGGATCTTGGGACCCTGCAGGTCCGCGAACACACCCACCTGGCGCCCGTGGGCGCGGGCCCGGTTGCGCACCGTCTCCGAACGCTTGATGTGCTCTTCGGGACTGCCGTGGGAGAAGTTGACCCGCACCACGTCCACCCCGGCCTGGATCACTTCGTCCAACACCTTGGCGTCGTCGGTGGCCGGACCGAGGGTAGCGACAATCTTGGTTCGTCTCAGCATGGCTGCGTATCTTCTTTGGCAGGAGCGACTTCAGTCGCGATGTCGTTCAATGGGCGCGCATGTCCGGTCGCGGCTGAAGCCTCTTCCCTTCTCGGCTACGCCTTGGCCCGCTCCTCGAGGATCGCCACGGCGGGCAGCTTCTTGCCTTCGAGAAACTCCAGGAACGCGCCGCCGCCGGTGGAAATGTACGAGACCCGATCGGCAATGCCGTACTTGTCCACGGCGGCCAGGGTGTCGCCGCCGCCGGCAATGGAGAACGCCGCGCTGTCGGCGATGGCCAGACCCATGGCCCTGGTGCCTTCGCCGAACTGGTCGAACTCGAACACGCCCACCGGCCCGTTCCAGACGATGGTGCCGGCGTTCTTGAGCATGTCGGCGTAGCGGGAAGCGGTCTCCGGACCCACGTCGAAAATCATGTCGTCGTCGGCCACCTCATCCACTTTCTTGGTGGTGGCGGCCGCGGATTCGGAAAATTCCTTACCCACGATCACGTCCACGGGCACCGGGATCTCGCCGCCCTTGGCCTTGGCGGCCTCCATCAGGCGCCTGGCTTCGTCCACCAGGTCGGCCTCGTACAGGGACTTGCCCACATTGTGGCCGCAGGCGGCGATGAAGGTGTTGGCGATGCCGCCGCCCACGATGAGCTGGTCGACGACGGTGGAGAGGGACTCCAGCACCGTCAGTTTGGTGGAGACCTTGGAGCCGCCCACGATGGCCACCATGGGCCGTTTGGGGTTGTCCAGCGCCTTGCCCAGGGCCTCCAGCTCGGCCGCCAGCAGCGGGCCGGCGCAGGCGACCGGGGCGTACTGGGCCACGCCGTGGGTGGAGGCCTGGGCCCGGTGGGCCGTGCCGAAGGCGTCCATTACGTAGACGTCGCACAGCGCGGCATACTTCCTGGACAGCGCCTCGTCGTTCTTCTTCTCACCCTTGTTGAAGCGCACGTTCTCCAGCAGGATCACTTCGCCGTCCGCAATCTCAGGGGCGTTTTCGAGGTAGTCCTTGATCACCCGCACCGGCTTGCCCAACAGCTCACCGAGATGGTCGGCGACCGGCTTGAGGGACGCCGCTTCGTCGTACGCCCCTTCTTCGGGACGCCCGAGATGGGACATCAGCATGACCTTGGCGCCGGCCTTCATGGCATGCTCGATGGTGGGCATGCTGGCCCGGATGCGCTTGTCGCTGGTCACCTTGCCGTCCTTGACCGGCACATTGAGATCCTCACGGATCAGGACGCGCTTACCGGCCAGATCCAAGTCGGTCATCTTCATTACTGACATGATCTGCTCCTCAGACTCAAAACCGAATGCGGGAAAACGATTGGCCAAACGTACGGACGGCCGCTTGGCGAATGGTTCTCTGCCGGTGCGCGGAAAGGAGGGGGCGAACATCGCCCCCTCCGGTCAGCTCCGCCGCTCAGCCGGCGACGTGGCACACCATGCGCAGCATGTTGCAGGTATAGCCGTACTCGTTGTCGTACCAGGAGACGACCTTCACGAAGGTGTCGTCCAGGGCGATGCCGGCACCGGCGTCGAAGATCGACGGCGTGCTCATACCGCGGAAGTCGGTGGAAACCACCTTTTCCTCGGTGTAGCCCAGCACACCCTTGAGGTCGCCCTCGGAAGCGGCCTTCATGGCCTTGCAGATGTCCTCATAGCTGGCGCCCTTGACGAGCTCGGCGGTCAGGTCGACCACGGACACGTCGGAGGTGGGCACGCGGAAGGCCATGCCGGTGAGCTTGCCGTTCAACTCGGGCAGCACCTTGCCCACCGCCTTGGCCGCACCCGTGGAGGACGGAATGATGTTCTCCAGGATGCCGCGGCCGCCCCGCCAGTCCTTCATGGACGGGCCGTCGACGGTCTTCTGGGTGGCAGTGGCGGCATGCACGGTGGACATCAGGCCGCGCTTGATGCCCCAGTTGTCGTTGAGCACCTTGGCGACCGGCGCCAGGCAGTTGGTGGTGCAGGAGGCCGCGGACACGATCTTCTGGCCGCTGTAGGTCTCCTGGTTGACGCCGTACACGAACATGGGGGTGGCGTCCTTGGAGGGGGCGCTCTGCACCACCTTGCCGGCACCGGCGTCGATGTGCTTCTGGCAGGTCTCTTCGGTCAGGAACAGACCGGTGGATTCGATGACGACGTCGGCGCCGACTTCGTTCCACTTCAGGTTGGACGGATCGCGCTCGGCGGTGAGGCGGATCTTCTTGCCGTTGACGATCAGCGTGCTGCCGTCCACCGCAATGTCGCCCTGGAAGCGGCCGTGCACCGAATCGTAGCGCAGCATGTAGGCCAGGTAATCGGGGTCCAGCAGGTCGTTGATGCCCACCACCTCGATGTCGTTGCTGAAATCGCGGGCCACGGCGCGGAACGCCATGCGGCCGATGCGGCCGAAGCCATTGATACCGACTTTAATTGCCATCTCTCTCTCCGTAGCTCTAATTGTGCCTTCAGGAAACTCACCGCTCGGCGCGACGCTGGGCGGCCGAATTCGTTATGGGGTCAAAGCACGCCCTTGACGGTCTTGACCACGTTGTCCACGGTGAAACCGAATTCCTTGAACAGCTCGCCGGCGGGGGCCGATTCGCCGAAGCGGTCCATGCCCACGACCGCGCCTTCCAGACCCACGTACTTGCGCCAGTAGTCGGTGACCCCGGCTTCCACGGCCACCCGGACCGTGCCCTTGGGCAGCACCGACTCACGGTAGGCGGCGTCCTGGGCATCGAACACATCGGTGGACGGCATGGAGACCACGCGCACCTTGTTGCCCTGGGCGTTCAGCTGTTCCGCCGCACCGACGGCCAGCGCCACTTCCGAGCCGGTGGCGAGAATCACGACCTCGGGCGCGCCGTCGCAGTCCCGCAGGACGTAGCCGCCGCGGGCGATGGCTTCGATCTGGTCCGCGCTGCGCTCCTGGTGAGGCAGGTTCTGGCGCGAGAAGATCAGGCAGCTCGGGCCGTTGGAACGCTCGATGGCCTGCTTCCAGGCCACCGCCGATTCCACGGCGTCGCAGGGGCGCCATACCGACATGTTGGGAATCATGCGCAGGGTGGCCGTCTGCTCCACAGGCTGGTGGGTGGGGCCGTCTTCGCCCAGGCCGATGGAATCGTGGGTGTAGACGAAGATGCTGGGCACCTTCATCAGCGCCGCCATGCGCAGGGCGTTGCGGGCATACTCGGAGAACATCAGGAAGGTGGCGCCGTAGGGAATGAAGCCGCCATGCAGGGCGATGCCGTTCATGATGGCCGACATGCCGAACTCGCGCACACCGTAGTAGATGTAGTTGCCGTCCGAGACGGTATTGCTGACACCCTTGGAATCGGACCAGATGGTCAGGTTGGAGCCGGCCAGGTCGGCGGAGCCGCCCAGGAATTCGGGCAGCGCCGGGCCGTAGCCGTTCAGGGTGTTCTGGGACGCCTTGCGAGAGGTGATGGTCTCGCCCTTCTCGTTCACCTTGGCGATGAACTCGGCGGCCTTCCGGGCCCAGTCGGCAGGCAGCTCGCGAGCCATGCGGCGTTCGAACTCGGCGGCCAGATCCGGGAAGGCGGCCTGGTAGGCGGCGAACTTCTCGTTCCAGGTCTGCTCGGCCTTGGCACCCTTGTCGCGGCCGTTCCAGCCCGCATAGATCTCGTCCGGGACCACGAACGGATCGTGGTTCCAGCCCAGGTTCTCACGGGTGGCCTTGATCTCGTCATCGCCCAGGGGCGCGCCGTGGCAGTCGTGGCTGCCGCACAGGTTGGGGGCACCGAAGCCGATCACGGTCTTGCAGCAGATCATGGTGGGCTTGTCGTTGACGGACCTGGCCTCGTGGATGGCCTTGGAAACCGCGTCGGCGTCGTGCCCGTCCACGCCGCGCACCACATGCCAGCCGTAGGCCTCGAAGCGCTTGGGGGTGTCGTCGGTGAACCACCCTTCCACGTGGCCGTCGATGGAGATGCCGTTGTCGTCGTAGAAGGCGACGAGCTTGCCCAGCCCCAGGGTGCCGGCCAGGGAGCAGGCCTCGTGGGAAATACCTTCCATCAGGCAGCCGTCACCCAGGAACACGTAGGTGTAGTGGTCGACGATGTGGTGGCCGTCACGGTTGAACTGGCCGGCCAGCACCTTTTCGGCGATGGCCATGCCCACCGCGTTGGTGATGCCCTGGCCCAGCGGCCCGGTGGTGGTTTCCACGCCCGGCGCGTAGCCGTATTCCGGGTGCCCCGGCGTCCTGGAGTGCAGCTGCCGGAAGTTCTTGATCTCCTCCAGGGGCAGGTCATACCCGGTCAGATGCAGCAGCGAGTAGATCAGCATGGAGCCATGGCCGTTGGACAGCACGAACCGGTCGCGATCCGCCCAATGGGGATTGGCGGGGTTGTGCTTGAGGAAATCGTTCCACAGCACCTCGGCGATATCCGCCATCCCCATGGGGGCGCCCGGGTGGCCGGACTTAGCTTTCTGAACGGCATCCATGCTCAAGGCTCGGATGGCATTGGCTAACTCTCTGCGCGAGGGCATCGGTCTCTCCTAACGTTTGATTGCTCAATTCTTTCTGTTGCCGCGGCAGGGCGTGCCGCGGCATCGCCCATTCCGGGTCCGGGCTGGCCCTGGACCCGGCGGCGCGGCCCGCGCCGCTGTTCCCTCGGTGCCGGGGAACTCGCCTTGCAGGGGCCGTGTATGACGAAAAGCCCCAAGCGGCGCGGCACATCGCCACCCTGAGGCTTTGATAATCAGGTATTCGGTGCGGACCGAGGCGCGCGCAGCGGCCTGTCCGGCGCTGTATTCCGAGGCGTTCCGACTCCGCCGGCTGGATCGAGCGCGATATTTTCACCCAGATACCCGGTCGGGGCAATAGCGGGACCCGCGGTCACCATGGGCGGCGGCCGCGGGCGGGACCGGCGGGCCTGCGGGCGGACCCGGGCCCAGACTCTATTTATCAATTGGTTGCACAGACAGGGAGGATCAGGGGCGGCGCCCGGGCCAGGGTACGATATCGGCGTTGTGAGAGGTGGCGGCACGCATCCGGGTTTCCAACTGCTGCAATGCCTTGGAGAATTCGCTCTGCAGATGGCGCAGGGTCTCGCGGGCCTTGTCGCGGTACAGCACGGCCTGATAGGGGACCGGCTCCTCCAGGGTCTGCCGCTCCTGGGGTCGGAAATTCTGCCAGGACAGCTCGATCAGGGACCTCGCTTCCCGATCGACAAAGATGATCTCCTCGTCGTCGAGCACCGCCATGTACTGAATGGAACGAATGGGCACGAACAGGCAGTCATCGCCGCTGCGCTTGAGCAGCAGGTAGGCGAGATTGTAGGTGGCGGCCGGCAGCCGATGGGGCTCACGCGCGAGTTCGTCGGGCCGGTAGAAGCGTTCCTCGGTCGCCATGGCTGCCTGGGCCGTCTCTCCGGGGCCGGCCGTCAGGCCCCGGCGAGTTCCTCCTTCCATTTGATGGAACAACCCATGCTGGGGGTCTGCTCCTGCGGGCCCTGCCCCGTGTCCGCCACCTGCACCATGGCCTCGTACAGCTCCCGACGGGCATCCCGGGGCGCGGCCTCCTTGCGGCTGGCATCGAGCCGTCCCCGGTACTGCAGCTCCAGATCGGCATTGTAGCCGAAGAAATCCGGGGTGCAGACGGCGCCGTAGGCCCGCGCCACCTGCTGGCTGGCATCCAGCAGATAGGGGAACGGGAAGTCGTATTCCTGCGCCACCTTCTTCATGTTCTCCGGCGCATCCTCGGGGTAGTCGGTGGGATCGTTGGACATGATGGCCACGCTGCGCACCCCGTGCGCCAGCAGTTCCCCGGTATCGCGCACCAGCCGGTCCCGGATGGCCTTCACATAGGGGCAGTGATTGCAGATGAACATGACCAGCAGACCCTTATCTCCCTTGCAGTCATCCAGGGTCCAGATTCTGCCGTCCACGTCCGGCAAGGCGAACTGCGGAGCCGGCCGGCCGAAATCACAGATTGGCGTCTGAAGGCTAACCATCACACCCTCCTGTCGAAGCGGTTCCCAGGGATGGCCCGGTTGAAAGGGCCATGGACAGAATATCAGATACTTGCCTGCGGATGTCACCGCCCCGCCATTCCCACGCACACAGCAGGGCTTCCGCGCATCCGCGTCGCGCGCGGCCACGGCAGCATGGACATCTGTACGCATCCCGGTACACTTAAGCGCTTTGACTTTTGCGTCATTTCCATCACGAGGCACTGATGGCCACCAAACACCTGTTCACCTCGGAGTCGGTCTCCGAAGGTCATCCCGACAAGGTCGCCGACCAGATCTCCGATGCCGTGCTGGACGCCATTCTGGAACAGGATGCGGGCGCCCGCGTGGCCTGCGAAACCATGATCAAGACCGGCATGGTCTGCCTCGCCGGTGAAATCACCACCAACGCCTGGGTGGACTACGAAGAGGTGGTGCGACGCACGGTGCAGCATATCGGCTATCACGGCTCGGACATGGGCTTCGACTGGGAAACCTGCGCGGTGCTGAATGCGGTCGGCAAGCAGTCTCCGGACATCGCCCAGGGGGTGGACCGGGAAGAGGCCCTGGACCAGGGCGCCGGCGACCAGGGCATGATGTTCGGCTACGCCACCAACGAGACGGACGTGCTGATGCCCGCGCCCGTCACCTTCGCCCACCGGCTGGTCCAGCGCCAGTCCGAGGTGCGCAAGAGCGGCGCCCTGTCCTGGCTGCGTCCCGACGCCAAGAGCCAGGTCACTTTTCACTACAGCGAGGGCAAGCCCAGCGGCATCGACGCCGTGGTGCTGTCCACCCAGCATGCACCGGACATCACCCAGGAGACCCTGCGCGAGGCGGTGATGGACGAGATCATTCTGCCGGTGCTGCCGGCGGAGTGGATCACCAAGGAAACCCGCTTCTACATCAATCCCACCGGTCGCTTCGTGATCGGCGGGCCGGTGGGCGATTGCGGCCTCACCGGGCGCAAGATCATCGTGGACACCTACGGCGGCATGGCCCGCCACGGCGGCGGCGCCTTCTCCGGGAAGGACCCCACCAAGGTGGACCGCTCGGCGGCCTATGCGGCCCGGTACGTCGCCAAGAACATCGTCGCCGCCGGCCTGGCCGAGCGTTGCGAGATTCAGGTGTCCTACGCCATCGGCGTCGCCGACCCGACATCCATCATGGTGGACACCTTCGGCACCGGCAAGCTGGGCGAAGAACGACTGGTGGAACTGGTGCGCGAACACTTCGACCTGCGCCCGCGGGGCATCACCCAGATGCTGGATCTGCTGCGCCCGATCTATACCCTGACGGCCAGCTACGGGCACTTCGGACGCCGGGAGCCGGAGTTCACCTGGGAACGCACCGACAAGGCCGAGGCCCTGCGGGAAGCGGCCGGCATCTGAGCCGGCGCCGAATAGCACAACGGGATGTCCGGCGGGCATCCTGCACGGGAGAAGCACTATGAGCACGCAAGCCGCGGACAACCCGGGCGCGGACTACAAGGTCGCGGACATCGGTCTGGCGGACTGGGGTCGCAAGGAGATCGCCATCGCCGAGACGGAGATGCCCGGTCTGATGGCGCTGCGCGAGGAGTACGGCGCCAGCCAGCCCCTGAAGGGGGCGCGGGTGGCCGGC
>DATFML010000139.1:0-2060 GCA_035266965.1 Gammaproteobacteria bacterium | reverse complement strand
CCCAGGGGCTGCCGGCATGCTTGATGGAGGTCAGGGGGCTGGCGCCGGTGCCGCCGTCGTAGCCGGCGATGGTCACGTGGTCCGCATGGGCCTTGGAAACGCCGGCCGCCACCGTGCCCACGCCCACCTCCGAGACCAGCTTGACGCTGATGCGGGCCTTGGGGTTGACGTTCTTCAGATCGTGGATCAGCTGGGCCAGATCCTCGATGGAGTAGATGTCGTGGTGGGGCGGCGGCGAGATCAGGCCCACCCCGGGGGTGGAGTGACGCACCCGGGCGATGGTGGCGCTGACCTTGTGGCCGGGCAGCTGACCGCCTTCGCCGGGCTTGGCGCCCTGGGCGACCTTGATCTGTATATCGTCGGCATTCACCAGGTATTCGGTGGTCACGCCGAAGCGGCCCGAGGCCACCTGCTTGATGGCCGAGCGCATGGAATCGCCATTGGGCAGCGGCTTGAAGCGCTCGGGCTCCTCGCCGCCCTCGCCGGTGTTGGACTTGCCGCCGATGCGGTTCATGGCGACCGCCAGGGTGCTGTGGGCCTCGTAGGAAATCGAGCCGAAGGACATGGCGCCGGTGGCAAAGCGCTTGACGATCTCCTTGGCCGGCTCCACCTCATCGAGGGGCACGGGCTCGGCGGCGAACTTGAACTCGAACAGGCCCCGCAGGGTCAGCAGGCGTTCGTTCTGTTCGTTCACCAGCCTGGCGAACTCGGCGAAGGTGGCGGCGTCGTTGGCGCGGGTGGCGTGCTGCAGCTTGGCGATGCTGTCCGGCGTCCACATGTGGTCCTCGCCCCGCAGCCGGTAGGCGTAATCGCCCCCCACGTCCAGGGCGTTGCGGTAGATGGGCGCATCGCTGTAGGCGTCGCGGTGCCAGCGGACCGCTTCTTCGGCCACTTCGGCCAGGCCCACCCCTTCGATGGTGGTGGCGGTGCCGGTGAAGTATTTATCGACGAACTCGCTGGCCAGGCCCACGGCGTCGAAGATCTGGGCGCCGCAGTAGGACTGGTAGGTGGAGATGCCCATCTTGGACATCACCTTCAGCAGGCCCTTGTCCACGGCCTTGATGTAGCGCTTGTGGGCTTCGGCCTCGCTGATTTCCTCCGGGAAGCGGTCCACGGCGGCGGACAGGGTCTCGAAAGCCAGATAGGGGTTGATCGCTTCGGCGCCGTAGCCGGCCAGGGCGCCGAAATGATGGACTTCCCGGGCGGCGCCGGTTTCCACCACCAGCCCCGACTCGGTACGCAGGCCGGCACGCACCAGGTGCTGGTGTACGGCGGCGGTGGCCAGCAGCGCCGGGATGGCGATGTGGTCGGCGTTGGTGGCCCGGTCCGACAGGATCAGAATGTTGTAGCCGTCTTCCACCGCCTGCTCGGCCGCGGCGCACAGGGCGTCCAGGGCCGGCGCCATGCCGGCGGCGCCTTCGGCGGCCGCATAGCAGATGTCCAGGGTGCGGGTGCGGAAGGCGCCGGCGGTGTAGTCCTCGATGCGCCTTATGCGCTCCAGGTCCATGTTGGTGAGAATGGGCTGGCTGACTTCCAGACGCTTGTGACTGCCGCCGTCGTCCAGGCCCAGCAGGTTGGGTCGCGGACCGATCAGCGACACCAGGGACATCACCAGCTCCTCCCGGATGGGGTCGATGGGCGGATTGGTGACCTGGGCGAAGTTCTGCTTGAAGTAGTTGAACAGGGGCTTGGGCTTGTTGGACAGCACCGCCAGGGGATTGTCCGCGCCCATGGAGCCGACCCCCTCCTGGCCGGTCAGGGCCATGGGGGTGAGCAGGAATTTCAGATCTTCCTGGGTGTAGCCGAAGGCCTGCTGGCGGTCCAGCAGGGTGGCGGCGTCCGGCGGCATGGTGCCCACCTCGACCGGCAGCTCCCGCAGGCGGATCTGGGTTTCGTCCAACCACTGCTGGTAGGGCCGGGCGGCGGCGAGCTCGGCCTTGAGCTCCGCATCGTCGATGATGCGGCCCTGCTCCATGTCGATGAGCAGCATGCGGCCCGGTTGCAGCCGCCACTTCTTCACCACCTTTTCATTGGGAATGTCCAGCACGCCCATTTCCGAG
>DATFML010000138.1:0-7970 GCA_035266965.1 Gammaproteobacteria bacterium | reverse complement strand
TGAGCCCGGCCGGTGCAGGCTTCGCCGCTCTGCTGTTCCGTGCAGCGCACCTGACAGTCCACCCCCATGCGCAGAAAATCGCGCTTTTCGGAATAGTCCCGCCCGGACGGTGCCATGGCACTCTCCTGTTGACTGATCTCTCTTGGTACCAAAGCCCGGTGCGCGGCGCAAGCTCCTAGGCGGACTCTGAGGATTTGGTTAGACTTCCGCGCATGTCGGCGCGCCCTGAACAGCCCTCCTCCCATACCCCCATGATGCAGCAGTATCTGAGCGTCAAGGCGGAGTATCCGGACATCCTGGTGTTCTACCGCATGGGCGATTTCTATGAGCTGTTCTACGACGACGCCCGCCGCGCTTCACAACTGCTGGACATTACCCTCACCCAGCGCGGCCAGTCGGCCGGCGAGCCCATCCCCATGGCCGGCGTACCGGTGCACGCCGTCGAGCAGTACCTGGGGCGGCTCGTGCGGCGCGGAGAATCGGTGGCCATCTGCGAGCAGATCGGCAATCCCGCTACCAGCAAGGGACCGGTGGAACGCAAGGTGGTTCGGGTGGTCACCCCGGGCACCCTGACCGACGAGGCGCTGCTGGAGGATCGTCGGGACAACCTGATCGTGGCCTGCCGCCAGGACGGGGAGAGCTTCGGACTGGCCAGCCTGGATCTCTCCGGGGGCCGGTTCACGGTGCAGGAACTGGAGGGCGCCGATGCCCTGGTGAGCGAGCTGGAACGGCTGCGTCCCGCAGAGCTGCTGATCAGCGACAGCGCCGAGCTGGCCGCTGCGGTGGGCGAACGCCCGGGACTGCGGCGCCAGCCGCCGTGGCACTTCGACACCCAGGCCGCGGAGCGGCAGCTCAGCGCTCAGTTCGGCACCCGTGATCTGAGCGGTTTCGGGTGCGACGGTCTGACCGTCGCGATAGGCGCCGCCGGCGGGCTGCTGCAGTACGTAAAGGACACCCAGCGTACCGCCCTGCCCCACCTGCGCGGGCTGCGGGTGGAGAGACGCGAGGACAGCATCGTGCTGGACGCCGCCAGCCGCCGCAACCTGGAGCTGGACCGCTCCCTGTCGGGACAGGGGGAGCACACCCTGGCGGGTGTCATGGACGTCACCGCCACCGCCATGGGCAGCCGACTGCTGCGACGCTGGATCAACCGTCCGCTGCGGGACCGGGAGCTCCTGCGCCGGCGCCATCAGAGCGTCGGCACGCTGCTGGACAACCACCGCTACGCCGACTTCCAGGACCGGCTCAGGGGCATCTGCGATATGGAGCGGGTGCTGGCGCGGGTGGCCCTTCGCTCGGCCCGCCCGCGGGATCTTTCCGGACTGCGCGACACCCTGGCGCGGCTGCCGGAGTTGCAAAAGCTGCTGGCCGCTCTGGACGATCCGCGGCTGGGCGCTCTGGCTGAGGGCATGGGGGACCATGAAACGGTGCGAGCCCGTCTGCAGGCCGCCCTGATGGAATCGCCGCCGGTGCTGATCCGGGACGGCGGCGTGATCGCCGCCGGTTATGACAGCGAGCTGGACGAGTTGCGTACCCTCAGCCGCGACGCCGATCAATTCCTGGTGGACCTGGAATCCCGGGAAAAGGAACGCAGCGGAATCGCCACGCTGAAAGTGCGTTACAACCGGGTGCACGGCTATTACATCGAGGTCAGCCGCAGCCAGTCCGGGCAGGTCCCCGACGACTACCGGCGCCGGCAGACCCTGAAGGGTGCCGAGCGGTTCATCACGCCCGAGCTCAAGGCCTTCGAGGACAAGGTGCTGAGCGCCCGGGAACGGGCCCTGGCCCGGGAGAAGGCTCTCTACGAGGAGCTGGTGGGCTATCTGGTGGAACAGCTGGCGGGTCTGCAGGCCTGCGCCGAAGCGCTGGCGGAGCTGGACGTGCTGGCCGCACTGGCCGAGCGGGCGGACAGTCTGGACCTGCGCCCGCCCGAGCTCACCGACCAACCCGGCATCCTGATCGAAGGCGGGCGCCACCCGGTGGTCGAGCGCGTGCTGGACGCCCCTTTCGTGCCCAACGACGTGAAGCTCGACAGCGGCCGCCGCATGCTGCTGATCACGGGACCGAACATGGGCGGCAAGTCCACCTACATGCGCCAGACCGCCCTCATCGTGCTACTGGCCCACATCGGCAGCTACGTCCCCGCCCGGCGCGCGGTGCTCGGACCCGTCGACCGCATCTTCACCCGCATCGGCGCCTCCGACGACCTGGCCAGCGGGCGCTCGACCTTCATGGTGGAAATGACGGAAACCGCCAACATTCTGCACAACGCCACCGAGCGCAGCCTGGTATTGATGGACGAGATCGGCCGCGGCACCAGCACCTATGACGGGCTGTCCCTGGCCTGGGCATGCGCCGTCGACCTCGCCCGGCGGGTACACGCTTTCACGTTGTTCGCCACCCACTACTTCGAGCTGACCCAGCTGCCCGAACACGACGAAGGCATCGCCAACGTGCACCTGGACGCCGTGGAGCACGGCGACCGCATCGTGTTCATGCATGCAGTAAAGGAAGGTCCGGCCGACCGCAGCTACGGGCTGCATGTGGCCGCATTGGCGGGTATTCCCCCGCATGTGCTGCAGCAGGCGCGGACGCGCCTGGAGGAGCTGGAGAACCGGCAGCCGGACACGACACAGGCCGGGGTGGAACCCCAGATGCCGCTGTTTCCGCCGCCGGCGGACAGCCCGCTCATCGAGGCGCTGAAAGGGATCGATCCTGACAACCTCACGCCGCGTCAGGCCATGGACACGCTGTACGCGCTGAAGCGCATGGTGGAGTGAGGGGAAGCTCTGCACAGGCCGCTGAAGCGGCGCTCACGGCGTTGTAAAGACGTTCGGAATGCTCGTTTACCCGGTGTAAACCGCGCTTCCTCACCCCTTTGCCCCTGGCGATCCCCCCCGTGATCAACCTGTGCAGAGCTTCCTAGCGGGCGCGGTCGACGTTCAGGGCGCAGAGAAACGGCGGTGGTCCATCCAGGAGCTGCGAGAGGGCGAAGGCAGCGGCGGGGGCCATGTTCACCACCACCAGTTGCACACCCGCCACCCGACAGATTTCGGAAACCATCTTGAGCCAGCCGTAATAGACACTGTCGATCAACGGGACGCTGGTCAGATCGTAGATCAGCCGGGCGGCCCGCTGGCGCTGCAGATAGCCCACCAGGGGTTCCAGATAGGCGTCGGGATCGGATGGATCCAACCCTTCGCCCGGCTCGAGCAGCACGATACCCGAACCGATCGGGGTCAAGTGCATTCCCTGGATCATGGTCGCGTCATCCCGAGGTCCCGGCGCGCGCCGCGGCTGGCGGCCGGCTCATCCCTGCGGCGGCATGACGTGGACGTCCAGCTGGCGGAAGGCTTCCTTGAGCCCTTCCGAAAGCGTGGAGCGCGTGGTCACGCCGCCCAGATCGATATTCAGGCTGGTCAGCGCCCGCGCGATCTCCGGGCGAATGCCGGTCAGTATGGCTTCGGCGCCCATCAGGCCCACTGCCCGTATCATCTGGATGAGATGGTGGGAAACCTGCGAGTCGATGGCCAGCACACCCGTGACGTCCATCACCACCACTTTGGCCCGGTCCGTCTCGATGCGCGCCAGCAGCCGTTCCATCACCATCATGGTGCGGGACGAGTCCAGTGTGCCGATGATCGGAAGCGTCAGCACGCCGTCCCAGATTTCGGTGATGGGGGTGGATATCTCCCGCAGTTCCTCCTGCTGGGCCTGGATGGTACGTTCCTTTTCCTCCAGATAGACGTGAAACACATCCAGGATGATGTCGTTGAAGACCGAAGCCAGCAGCAGCAGGATGGCCCGCACCTGTTGGGAATCCAGCGCCGATTCGGTTTCCAGCTCCTCGATCATCACCCGTTGCATGAACTGGATGTAGCGAACGAACTCCTCCAGGCTGCCCCCACGCACCTGGATCTGCTGGGAGAACGTACTGAAGAACTGACGCAGCGCCTTGTATTCCGCGCCTCGGCGATTGAGCTTTTCACCGGACTGCAGCAGCATCACGAACAGCTCGAGGAATTCGATGCTGTAGTCGTTGATTTCGTCGTTCGACAGAATATTCGCGTGTCCGAATATGCTGTGCCCCTGCCGTTCGATCACCTGCGATATCTTGCCGATGTTGACCATCAGCTGTTCTACCAGGACCTCGTTGACGGACTTCTCCGCCGGCTGTTTTTTTGCCATCAGTGACCCCCTTTGGAGAACGATCTTCTCAGTACGAAGATCGACTTGTCGTCGTTGCCCCGCCCCATGATTTGACCAAGCAGCAGCGCAACCAGCTGTGGATGCAGCCGCCACAGCCCCGGAAAGCTGCCGAGGTTCCAGTTCCTGCGCAAACCGTCCGATCCGGTCACCAGCATCGCCTGGGACGGAAACTGCAGTTCGGTCTCCTCGAAACTCCTGTGTTCGTGACCAAGCACCCCGGGGGCGAACAGAACATTCTTGCGTTCGCCATTGAGTATCAGGTAGGCCGCCATGTCCCCCACCCCGCAGATGCGCACGGTAGCGGCGTCCACGTCCGCCAGCATGCCCACGGCTCCGCGAGTCCCCTTCAGGCGGCCGCTCAATACCTGCATGACCTCCGCCAGCGGCGCGTCGATACCCAGGATGTCCTCCCGGCCCTTGACCACCTGCTCGGCCTGCACGCCGTGACCCAGGCCGTCCATGTGCAACCAGCGCAACCGTCCGTCGCCGTCCTCCATACAAACGCTGTCGCCATTGTGCACATCATCCTGATAGGCCCTCAGATACTGACCCACCTGATAACTGCCGGGCTCACAGGGCTTCACGTAGAACCGCGCCCAGACGGCCGTGCCGTGCCATGGTGCTGCGGTGGCCACTCCGCTTGGCACCGTGTAGAACTCGCTCTCGTTGGCGAGGCGGCGAATCGCGCCCAGTCCCTTCCCCATGGTGCCGGCCGTGGTATAGCCGTCCTCCAGCGCCGCCGGCAGATTGGCAATCCCCAGACCGAAGTCCAACGCGAACAGGTCGATGGCATGACCGGGGCGCGCTACCTCCCAGATCTGCACCATCCCCGCCGCACGGGCGAATTTGATCTGGTTGGTAACCATCTCGTTGCAGACCAGCTCCATACGCTCACGAGCCACTGCCGAAAAACCCATCCGCCTGGACACCGCGCGCAGTTTGGACCGCAGCAGCACCTGTCCGCTTTCACCGTTCACCGGCTGTTCGATCAACAGCTTCACGGGCGCGCCCGTACCTGTCTCCCTGTCGCTCACTCGTTCCCCGCCCTTCGGTTGACTGCCTGGCTGCCGGCCGTATTGACCCGCCCGCGCCCTTCGTTCTTGGCCTGGTACAGGGCGGCGTCGGCACGCGCCACCAGGGACACAACCGATTCCCCGGGCGTCAGCTGCGCGATACCGGCGCTGACCCGACCCTCCATTGCCTTCATCACTCTGGCGGCAATGCGCCGTGCAACAGATACGTCGCTCATCGCAATGATGGCGAACTCGTCCCCGCCCATCCGGCATGCAATGTCCACGTGCTCGCGGACGGCGCCGCGCATGGCATCCGCCATACGCTGCAGGTACGCGTCACCGTATTGATGGCCGTGGGTATCGTTGATGTCCTTGAACTTGTCCAGATCCAGCAGAATCAGACAGAGATCTTCGTGCTGTCGCCCGCTGCGGAGCACTGCAGTTCGTAGTCGATCGTCGTAGGCGCCGCGGTTGAGCAGGCCCGTCAGGCTGTCGGTCTCGGCAAGACGGATGGACTCCTGAAGCTCATCCTTCTTGCGCTCCAACATCGATTCCAGTTCGGCCATCTCCCGGGCCGCCCGCTGCCTGGCCCGTTCCAGGTCGGCCGCGATCTGCTGATTACGACGCCGCAACAACTCGGGATCGGTGGACTCGCTGGCTTTGCGCATCTGTGCCGCCAACGCTTCCAGGGAAGCGAGAGGAGGCGTGTCGCGCAGGGTGATGAGCTTTTGGCGGGTTTCGCCCCAGCACAGCAGCAGTCGATCGTTGTCGCAGACAAGGCTCACGTCCACCGGGATTTCGCTGGCGGCACTTGCGGCGCGCAAGCGGTCGAGCGTCTGCGTCAGCGCTGCCACCGCTGCAAACGGATTGCCGTTCAGCGCGCGCACGACATCCACGGCAAAGCGCGCCAGACGCTGGCGATCCGGTTCGACGACCGTCGATAGGCTGAACAGGGTCTTCATAGCGCGGCCGTGCCGCTGTGTCTCCCAACACGAGTTTTTCCCAGGTCTCCGGTTTCGCTACAATACCGGGACGATGCACTGCACCGACGTGCGCCAGCGTTGTCCGCTACAAAAAACTGACGCGCCCACCATCGGGACAGTGCCCATGCAATTGTTGTGCCTACCGCAATCCAGGCGGTGAGCTCGCTCGCCAGGCATGGGAATTCCGATTACCATAGCGACAGCGCGCCGCCGGGATTCAGGCCTCGCGGACCGGCACCGTCTGTCGAATCGAGTTGGAGTACGCCATGACGTTCGTCGTCACCGAAAACTGCATCAAGTGCAAATACACTGACTGTGTCGAAGTGTGCCCGGTCGACTGCTTTCATGAGGGGCCGAACTTTCTGGTCATCGATCCGGATGAATGTATTGACTGCACCCTGTGCGAACCCGAGTGCCCGGCGGAAGCGATCTTCCCCGAAGACGATGTCCCGGAAGGACAGGAGCAATACCTCGAACTCAATGCCGAACTCGCCAGAGAATGGCCGGTGCTTACCCAGAAGAAAGATGCACCGCCCGATGCGGACGAGTGGAACGGCAAACCCGACAAGCTCCAATACCTGGAGCGCTAGCCGAGCCGATACAGCAGGGCAAAAGGGGGACCGGAATGGGTTGTTCCGGTCCGTTCGTCCTTGGGCTGTCGGACACGAAGCCACCTGACTGCGTCCCTGCAGCCTGTTCCCTGTGGCGACCCGCGGTCCAGTGCTTGAAATCCCCGGCATCCCTGGACAGGTATCCCTGCCTGCAACGAACTCCTTTGGGTCTCGGCCCACCCGCAACCGTGTTCCGTTGACCCGGTAACGGACCGTCAAGGGCATTCTGAATGCCTGTTCCAGGCCCGCAGCGCGCCGGGACCCGTACTGGTGTGAGCGGCGTCGAACCGCACACACGTCATTTTTATTGTTTATACTCAGTTCGTTACATTGGACACAACGGCGCGAGACGGGAACAAATCCGACAATGCACAGCCCGACATGCCTACACCAGATTCAGAATCGGCTTACAAGACCCGCGCCGGTAATGGGGTATTGTTGTTCACGGAGAATCAACATTCGGCCGCCGGCCGATGTACCGACCGACGGTTTTCTCCACGCATTCAGTACTCCTCCGAGACGTTCGGTAACCGAACGCTTTAGCGCCCGACTTCCGTCGGGCGCCTCTTTTCGTGGACGCCGCTCGCCGGCTGGCCTCGCTACGGTGTCGGCACGTCACGCGGCAGATCATTGTGGTACCATGCGACGGCACAATGCACAGTGGTCGCGAATCCGCAGCCACGTCCCCATCCAGATCCCTTCTTGTTCGGTTGTCGAGGGCCTCCATGGACGAATCGCCGTTCATCTTTGAAGTCACAGAAGCCAACTACGATGCGTTGGTACTGGAGAAATCCAGGGAAGTCCCGGTGCTCGTGGACTTCTGGGCCGAATGGTGCGGACCCTGCCAGATGCAGATGCCGGTGCTGAAGAAGCTGGCTGAGGCTTACCAGGGCAAGTTCGTGATCGCCAAGATCGACACCGACCGGGAACGGGCGCTGGCGGCCAGCCACGGCATCCGCAGCATCCCCACCATGAAGCTTTTCGTTGACGGTGAGATCGTCGAAGAGATCCTGGGGGCGCAGACCGAAACCGACCTGCGACTGCTGCTGGAACGCTACATTCCCCGCGAATCCGACCAGGTCCGCCAGGCCGCCTGGCAGGCCTACGAACAGGGCAATGCGGATCAGGCCATGTCGATGCTGCAGGTGGCCGGC
>DATFML010000137.1:0-9625 GCA_035266965.1 Gammaproteobacteria bacterium | reverse complement strand
TGCATCGGGTCGTATGTGCCATCGACTGCGGACGTACCATCAACCCGGATACCATCCGGGCGCAGATGGAGGGCGGTATCGCCATGGGGCTGTCAGCGGCGTTGACCGAAGCGATCACGGTGGAGGCGGGACGCGTCGTGCAACGCACTTTCCAGGACTACCCGATCCTCACATTCGGGGAAATGCCCGAGGTGGAGGTATACATCATCGAGTCCCAGGAACCCGCGGGTGGCGTTGGGGAACCCGGTGTACCGCCCATTGCGCCCGCGGTTGCCAATGCCATTACGGCGGCGACCGGGCAGCGTGTGCGCAGTCTGCCGCTCAAGACGGGGTTGGATCGGCAGGCGCGTACGGACGAACGTTGAAGCGATACGGCCGGCCCGCTACGTTCGTACGCTTGCAGCGGTATAGGACGTTGTTGTGGCTGGCGGCGTAGGCACTAACGGATATTGCCGGATCTGAAAAGGTTTCCAAAGGGTGTTGCATACTCGCCATGGCTTCTGTGCGACGTCCACAGGTTCTGGCGGGCACTTGCGGGTTCGCCGAAGCGCAGCGAGCGCTGTTTCGTGACTTCAAAATTCTTGAGGCGCAAAAGACGTTTTACCAGCCGCCGAAGCCGTCCACGGCCGAACGCTGGCGCGAGCGGGCAGGCAGGGAATTTGTTTTCACCCTCAAGGCCTGGCAGCTCATTACCCACGAGGCCTCCAGTCCGACCTATCGTCGTTTGAAGGAAAATCTCCCACCTCGCCTTCTTGCGCGGGCCGGAGGCTTTCGCTGGAACGACGCCACCCGGATGGCCTGGGAGCGGACCACGGAGATTGCCGACGCACTGCGGGCCGATACCGTTGTCTTCCAGACGCCCAGGCGGTTTCTACCCGGCCGCGACAATCTGCGCCGACTGCGTAGGTTCTTCGAGGGGATCGACCGCGGCGGGCGACGAATGGTGTTCGAGCCCCGCGGAGATGCCCGGAGCGACGACATCCTCCGGCCACTGCTCCGGGACCTGGAGCTTGTCCACGGGGTGGATCCCGTCCAGCGCCGCCCCGTGGGTGGCGGCATGCGCTATTTCCGGCTCCACGGCAGGTCCACGTATCACTACCATTACCGCTATACCGACGCCGACTTCGACCAGCTGTGGAGACTGCTCAGCCGAAGCTGGCACCAACCGCGTGCTCTTCAACAACGACTCCATGGCCGCCGACGCCCGCCGGTTCCTCCAAAGAACCAAAAAAGGGGTCGGTGACAAATGAGAATCATTTGTCACCGACCCCTTTTTCTGTGTCTTTGCGAGCTAGAGGGAACCGTTGGCTCCTGCGTGCATGATCTGCTTGAGATCTCCGATGACTTTCTCGGCCTTTTTTCTGAGCGACGACGGCATATTGGCTGACAGCAGGCGCTGGGGATTCATCATCACCAGCCAGCCCTTGCCCTGTTTGCCTTCCACCACGGCAATCCGGCATGGAAGATAGGCCGCATACGCCATGTTGAACTTGACCATGTCGTACGCCGTACTGGGGTTGCAGAACTGGTAGATTTCCAGCCTGCGCACGTTCTTGAGTCCGGCTGCCTTGAGCTGTTCGGACAGGGGCTGATGGGCGACCAGCTTGAAGTTGAGCATATTGGCGCGCAGTTTCATGGACGAGATAGCCTCGTCTATGGTGACGCCTTTGGAAAGCGGCATCTTGATGACAGTGCGGGTGATATCCGTCTTGGCCGCCGGTTGTGCGACGGCGACCGCCGGCCCCGAGGCGAGGCCGAGGCACAGCAGTAACCAGAAAAATCCGGCTCCGGAAAGCGGTAATTTCCGCATGGCAGGCACCTCCGTTTGCGTGCTGGGATCATTTTCACGGCGGACGCTTGCGCGTCCATTTAGTGACAGCTTAGACAGCCCGTCCACAAAAGGGGTCGGTGACAACTGATAATCAAGTGCATTAGAGTGATCCCTGTCGTTGGTCAGGAGGACCGACGGCTGGTCGAAACCAAAGACGCAAAGGAACTGCGATGCCCAGGAAACCCCGCATGTATATGGCGGGCGTGCCGGCCCATGTGATTCAGCGTGGCAACAACCGGTGTGCCTGTTTCTTCCACGAGGATGACTACATCTTCTACCGCGCATGCCTGGCCGATGCATGCGCACGCTACCAAGTGGACCTGCACGCCTACGTGCTGATGGGCAATCACGTCCATTTGTTGATGACACCAGGGAGCCCCGACGGGATCCCCCGTGTCATGCAATCACTCGGCCGGCGTTACGTGCAGTACGTGAACAAAACCTACCAACGCACCGGAACCCTTTGGGAAAGTCGCCACCGGGCAAGCGTAGTGGACGCCGTGTCCTACCTGTTGGCCTGCCATCGGTACATTGAGATGAACCCTGTCCGGGCGGGCATCGCGAAGCACCCGGGTGAGTATCCATGGTCCAGTTATCGGGCCAACGCCTACGGAGAACCGGAGGGAATGTTGACTGCGCACGCGGTGGTGGAGGCTTTAGGCGCTGCGTTGGCCAGTCGCTGCCGGGGCTACCGGGAGTTGTTTCGAACTGAACTGGACCCTGAAATCGTGCACGACATTCGCCAGGCAGCTGATTTTGCGGCGCCTCTGGGCGGTGAGCGATTCAAACGACAGGTGGAGCGGGCGCTGGGTCGGCCCGTCGGGCGTACCGCGTACGGAAGGCCGCGGCGTGCCGAAAGCAGTGTCTGACGGGAAGGGAATGATTCTCATTTGTCACCGACCCCTTTTCTGGAGGTGGGCGTAGGGCGGGAGGGTCTGCAGTCGGGTGTCTGGGAGCCCGCGGCCGGCCGTGAAATGGTACAGGCTCTGCAAGCCCTCGCCTTCGATGGCGAGCAACTCGTGGACCGCGTCGTCGAAATAGCAGCCGATGCCCGTTCCTTGCACCCCTGCCGCCTCGGCTTCCAGGTACAGTACCTGACCGATCATGCCGGCTTCCCAGAACAACTGCCGGTAGATCCACGGTCCCGCCACCAGAGCGGTGTCGAATTCGGCGAGCATACCCAGGCTGAAGGCGCCATCGGCTGCAATGTCCTGATGGCAGGACAGGGTTCTGGATGCGCTGCGGGCATCGCCGGTCGCGAGTCGCCACAGACTGAAGTGCTCGGGACAGTGGTCCACGGCAGCCCATTCGAACTCGCTGTGCAGCTGTGAGCGCGCCGTGGCCTCGGCGTCGGGGTTGCGCAAGAACAGATACAGCCCTGAGGTCAGGCCTTCCACACGGTGTACGAACAGGAGCAGGTGGATGCGCGGCTCCCAGCCGATGGCATCCCACGGCAGGGTGCGAGCACGGGGCAGGGTCATATCCAACATATGGTAAAAGGCAGCGGCGCTGATTGCCGTGACGCCGTCAAAAGCCTGGGCGCTTCGGCGTTGTTTGATGAGGGTGACGGCGCCTTGGGTGCGGTCGCCGGCTAGTGGAGCAGGCCACGGTGGCGGGTCCCAACTGGATTCCTGGGTCAGGGGTTTGGTGCATGCCAGAGCGACTTCGTCGACGACGGGCCATCGATGGGAGTGGGCAGGGGACAAAGGGTTGGCCTTGCCCAGCCAGCGCCCGTTGCGGGCCGCAAGCAGCACCGGGTGAGGGGAGCATGGCGTCTGCGACGTGTCCTCCGGCGCCGTGATTACCTGTACCATCAGATCCGGACGTTCCCGCTCCGCTGAGCCGAAGTCCTCCTCCCGATCCGTGCCCAACACCGCACCGATGTCCCCATCGCCCCACGTCTCCAGCAGTCGGGCCCGCCATCCCAAAACGGCCGCTGCGTAGCGGATGGCGGCGACGGCGTGACCGGCGTCATGCTGGCAGTAGCGGTAGGCGCGTTCTCCGTACTTCCAGGCTTCGCGCCAATGGATGGAGGAGAGCCCCACCAGGAACGTGCCCGGCGGTAAGGCAGGTGTGTGCGCTGCAATTCGGCAGCGGTGTTCCAACAGATGGTCGGCGCTCACATAATGGTGCACACCGTCGCCGACGCCGGCACATCCCTCGACCACCGCATAGGCCTCGGTGGGGTGGAGATTGCCGCTCGAAGGGTTGCAGCGCAGTGCCCACCGCGCGCTGCCGTACTGTTTCCAGGCCGACAGGCCGAAGGCGAGCTCCAGCAAAGCCGCCAGGCTGGCCACAGTGAAGGGTTCGGGTGAAACCCGTCCCGGGTGATAAAGGTCATCGAAACCAACGCCCGGTTCATCGCCCAGCAGGGGCAATGCGACATGCGGGCATCCGGCGAAGGTGCGGAACGGGTCCGGTTGATTCTTCCAGTCCAGGCCATGGGGACCTGCCGCAAGGCGCCGGAAATGGTGTTTGGTGCGTCGGTGGTACGCCAGCACGGTGTCGAGCGAATCTGCCATGGGGCCTGTTCTACAGGTGAAAAGGGGTCGGTGACAACTGAGACGCATTTGCACTCAGTGGTATTGTGGGTTCTGCGCGCTCATGGGATGGAGGATCAGAGCGCTGGTGCCCGGAGCGAATGCGAGCATGGCGGCACGCCGGCTGCCCGGGTCGACGGCTGACAAAATCGCTGTCGGGGGAGTAGTTTGTCTGCGGCGTTCAACGGGAGGATTCGGTGTTGACTGATATCACTGTGAAGGGTGGTTGCTTGTGCGGCGCGGTGCGGTATGAGGTCACGGGCGAGCCGGCCCGGTTCTACCACTGTCATTGCCAGCGTTGCCGTAAGGCGACGGGAACCGGGCATGCGAGCAACGTCATGCTCAAAGCCGATTCCATCCGCTGGCTCGGCGACGAGTCGCTGCTGCGCAGCTACAAGCTGCCGGAAGTGGAGCGTTTCGGCACGCATTTCTGCAGCAATTGCGGCAGCTTGATGCCTCGTGAGGTGCCGGCCCTGGGAATGGTGCTGATTCCCGCGGGCTCCCTGGATTCCGAGCCCGGGATCGAGCCGATGTCCCACATCTTTTACGATTCCCGGGCCCCATGGTCGTGTGCCGACGGCGGTTTGCCCACCTTCGCGGAGTATCCGCCGGCCAAGCAATCGTCCGAAGACGCCGAAAAAGGGGTCGGTGACAAATGATTCTCATTTGTCACCGACCCCTTTTTCGGGGGTGGTGTCTGGGCTTGGTGCTTGCGGTGACAATGGCTGCGCCGGTGCATGCCGGGTCGCCATCGTCTTTCGCCGCGCTGGCGGGGCTGAAGGCCAAGCGTGGTGTGGCCGTATCGGCGCTTGCCGTGAACCTGGCCTCGGGACGGGTGGTGGCATCGACCTCAGCCGGCCGGCGACTGACCGCAGCGTCGCTCACCAAGCTGTACACGGCGGCGGCGGCGTTGCAGCAATGGGGGCCGGGATACCGCTTCGTGACCCGGCTCGACTATCGCGGCCAGTGGCGGCGCGGCCGACTGCGCGGAGACCTCATTCTGGTCGGTGGCGGGGACCCGGGACTGGTGAAGGACCAGCTTTGGGAACTGGTTTCCCGTGCGCGGGAGGCCGGGCTGCGTTCGGTGAGCGGCGATCTGGTGATCGATGAGTCCCGTTTCGGACCGGTCAGCTGCCGGGCCCGCGATCGTTGCGCTGCGCGCGACGGTTCCGCTCACGCCTATAATGCCCCGCTGTCGGCGGCAGGGGTGGATTTCGGCACCTGGTGCGTTACAGTGACGCCCGGACCCAGGCCGGGGGCACCGGCCACAGTCGCGGTTTGCCCGCCTGCACCGCCGTCGATGGCCGTGAGCGGATCGGTCCGGACAACGAGATCGGGCCACGGCCGGGGCACTGTGCGTCTTGCACGCACGACCCATCACGGCGCCGACCGGCTTCATGTGTCCGGCGCCATCCCGCTCCACTCGCAGGCGCGCCGCTACTACGTGGCCGCGTCTCATCCCGCCCGCCAGAGTGGCCGACTGTTGCGGGTGTTGCTCACACAGGCCGGTGTGCATATCGGCGGACGTATCCGGGTGGTGTCGAGCGCCCTGCAGGGCAGCAGACCCCTGGTGCAGGTCAAGGGCCGCACGCTGGGCCACGAGATCGCCATGATGCTGCACTACAGCAACAACTACATGGCCGATACCCTGACACTGGATCTGGCGCGGGCGCAGGCACCGGATGGCAAGGCGCCCACCCTGGAGGACGCCGGCCGGTTGCTGGCCCGGTTTGCAGCACGCGTCGATCGGGACAGCCCGATTCGCCCGCGACCGCCGAGTACGGTACCGACGTTCGAGAGCGGCAGTGGCCTGACGCCGGCCAACCGGCTGTGCGCCAGCGATATCGTGGCACTGTTGAGCCATGTCTACCACAGCCCGGCGATCTTCCCCGCCTATCTCGCCGGCCTGTCGGTGCCGGACAGTGCCCCGTTGCGGATGTTGCACGGCGCCGATGTCGCATGGATGCAGCGGGTGGCGGTCAAGACCGGCTCCATGAACGAACCGGTCTCGGTGTTGAATGTGGCGGGTTATTACCGCACTCCCAGCGGGGGATGGGGCGCGTTTGCGGTGTTGGTCAACGGCACCGCCCGCCATCCTCACTTCCCGTGGTGGATGGCCATGGACGCCATCCAGAGCGACGTGTCGCGGTTGAGCAAAGCGGACGCCGGCTAGCCGAGCAAAAAAGGGGTCTGTGACAAATGAGAATCATTTGTCACCGACCCCTTTTTGCGTTGTTGTTTATCCCGCCTGTTTTTTGTCACTGTTCCCCTGGCGCCGTGTTCTACGCTGAAGGCATTGGCGCGAGCCTTTTCACGGCGGGATGACGCGATTTTTACGTTGGCTGCAGGCAATGCGGCGGGCGGGTGAACGACCGGGGCCTTGCCCCTGTCAAACAAGCCCGACTGTCCGAGTATCCCCGTGTTCAATTCCGAGTATTTGCGATGACGATGCGTAATTCGATGCGCTGTCGGCCACCCTGTGTCCCCCTTTCCGGCAACAGCGCCCTGGCAGGAGGGGATTCCGGTTCCGGCCACCTGATCCGGCGTGCGAGAGCGATCGGGGCCCTGACGGCAGCCCTGGTAACGGTGGGGTGCACGCCGGGCCCGGCCTTCGTGCACCCGTCCGCGCCACCGGTGAAAGGCTACCTGCCTGCGTCCCAGAAACAGGCAACCCCGCCCGGCAAGGCGGGGCCCGCCATGCAGCGATTCCGTAAGGGCGTTACCCCGCCCCACCGCTGGTGGCATTTGTTTCACTGCGATCGCATCAGCAATCTGGTGGCTCTGGCGGTCAAGCACAGCCCCACCATTGCCGCCGCCCACGCCACTCTCGCCCAGGCCCAGGCCAGCATGCGGGCCAACGAGTCCGTGTTCTATCCGCAGGTGACCGCCAACGCCACCACGTCCCGCCAACTGGTACCGGGCAGTGCCTTCGGCGGCAGCTTTCCCAACCGGACGTATACCCTTCACACCGCGAGCCTGCAGGTGGGCTATTACCCTGACCTGTTCGGCCTCAACCGGCTGGTATACGAGGCCAGCGGCGCCCAGGTGGAGGTGCAGCGCGATCGCATGGAAGCCACCTACCTCTCTTTGGAGAGTCAGGTGGTCACCACGGCCCTTCAGCAGGCGTCTTTGCGCGAACAGATCCAGGCGACCCACGCCGTCATCGCCAGCGAGAAGAAGATGCTGCATCTGGCGCGGGTGCGCTACAAAGCCGGGGAGACCACCCAGCTGGACGTGTTCACCCAGCAGAGCCAGTTGAACTCCAGCGAAGCGAGTCTGCCGCCCTTGGAGCAGGCCCTGGATGCGGCCACCAACCAGCTTGCGGTGCTCGCCGGCCAGTTTCCCGCCAACTGGACCCACGCGCCCCTGAAACTGAGCGAGGTCAAGCTGCCTCTGCATCTGCCGGTCAGTCTGCCGTCCGCGCTGGTGCGCCAGCGTCCGGACATCCGGGCCGCGGTGGCCACCCTGCGCCAGCGCAATGCCCAGGTTGGCGAGTCCATCGCCAAGCGCTATCCGCGGCTTCAGCTCACCGCTCAGTTGGGTTCCGAGGCCGTCAGCGCCGGCTCGATGTTCACGGCCGGCAGCGAGATGTGGAAGCTGCTGGCGGACTTCACCGCGCCGGTGTTCGAGGGTGGCAAGTTCAAGGCGCAGCAGCAGCAGGCCAAGGCGGCCTACCGGGCCGCCCAGGCGGATTATGCGAGCAGCGTGCTCGGGGCGTTCCAGCAGGTGGCCAACGCGCTGCGTGCCATCCAGCACGACGGGCGCACCCTGCGTGCCCGCCTGCGGGCCTACCAGGCCGCCAAGCAGGCCCTGGGCCTGTTGAATACCCAGTACCGCGCCGGCGCCGTCGACTATCTGCATCTTCTGAACGGTCAGGTCACCTACAGCCAGGCCCGCATTGCCTACGTGAAGGCCCGCGCTCAGCGCTATATCGACACGGCCGCCCTGTTCGATGCGCTGGGCGGCGGCTGGTGGCCCGCCCAGAGCGGCGACTCCGACAAGTCCGCGCCGCCGGCCCATGCCGAGCCTGCCAGCACCCGCCAACAGGAGAGTCCCCGCGTCGGCCACAGCTGAGCGACAACGATCGACGGAGCGATTATGAGCAAGTCCATGGTCAAACCGGCGCTGGCCGTAGTGGGCGCGCTGGTGCTGGTGTTCGGTGCACTGTTCGGATGGAAAGCCTATCAACGTCACCAGCAGGCCAGCGCCCGGGCCGGACACGGCCCGCCGGCGGTCACCGTCAACGTGGCCAAGGCCAAGCACATGAAGTGGCAGCACCGTCTGTCGGTGATCGCCAGCGTGACGGCCGTCAATGGCATCCATGTCGCGAGCGAGCTGTCGGGTGATGTGGTCGCCATCCACTTCCACTCCGGAGAGTTCGTAAAAAAAGGCGCCCTGCTGGTGCAGGTGCAGAACGCCAACCAGAAGGCCCAGCTGCAGCGCGATCAAGCGCGGGTCACGCTGGCCGGCCAGAACCTTCACCGCGACCGCCACCTGTACGCCCGTCACGCCACCAGCGAAGCGACGGTGCAGAAGGACGAGGCGGACTACCGCACCGCCAAGGCCGCCGTCGCCAACGACCGCGCCACCCTCGCCAAGCTCGCCATCCGGGCCCCATTTTCCGGCCACCTGGGTATCCGGCAGGTGAGCCTGGGCCAGTACGTCTCTCCCGGCACGCCCATCGTGCCGCTGAGCCAGTGGAACCCGGTGCACGTGGATTTCACCGTTCCCCAGAGCGCGCTGGGAGAGATCCACACCGGTCAGACGGTACGTTTCGAGGTGGACGCCGATCCTGGAAAGCACTTCAAGGCGACCATCAGCGCGATCAATTCGGAGGTCAATGCCGGCACCCGCAACGTGACCCTGCGGGCCACCGCCAAAAACCCTCACCACCTGCTGCGCCCGGGGATGTTCGCCCGTCTGCAGGTACTGACGGGTAAGCCGAAAAAGGTGGTGGTGGTGCCCCAGTCGGCCATCACCTACAGCACCTTCGGAGATTACGTCTACAAGGTGGTGCGCAAGAGCGCGCACGGGCATAAGCGGCGGGTGGCCGTGCAACAGCCGGTGCGCACCGGTTCCAGCCGCGGCAAGTGGGTCGTCATCGCATCCGGTCTGAAAGCCGGCGTCACCGTGGTCACCCACGGCCAGATCAAGCTCCACAACGGCATGCCGGTCAAGCCCAAACCGGCAGGGGCGGGCTGATGCGCTTCACGGATATCTTCATCCATCGCCCGGTGCTGGCCAGTTCGCTGAG
>DATFML010000136.1:0-9768 GCA_035266965.1 Gammaproteobacteria bacterium | reverse complement strand
GTTGGCGTTGCCGGTGTTGATCAACAGGTAGTGGGGAGCGCTCCCCTGAAGGTGTTCACGGGCCACCTGAACGGGAGCCGCGCAAAAGGCATTGCGGGTGAATACGGCCGTGCAGGAGGTGCCGGCCGCCAGCTCCATCAGCACCAGATCCCGGCGCTCGGGATACTTGATGCCGGCACGAGCCGTCCCGAGACGCAGCCCGGAAACCGGCAACAGTTCAGGCAGACTGTGCAATCCGACCGCCACCGCGTCCCTCGTCAACCAGGGCCCCGCCCGCCGGGCGCTGTGCGCCCCCGGCCGTCAGGACAATCTGCCGTGGCAGTGTTTGTATTTCTTGCCGGAACCACAGGGGCAGAGCTCGTTGCGGCCGATCTTGCGTCCCTCGCGCACGAACGGCGTATGGGTCTCGCCCTCGCCTTCGCCCTCCCCGGGCGCCTCTTCCGGCTGGCCCAGGGCATTGGCTTCGGCGTGCTGGAATTGCATGGGGGCGCGGCTGCGACGCTGCTCTTCGACGGCTTCCACGTCCTCTTCGGCGCGCACCTGGACTTTGGAAAGCACGCCGATGATCTCGTGCTTGATGCGCTCCAGCATGTCCGAGAACATCTCGAAGGCTTCGCGCTTGTACGCCTGCTTGGGATCCTGCTGCGCAAAGCCGCGCAGATGGATACCCTGGCGCAGGTAGTCCATGCTCGCCAGGTGCTCCTTCCAGGCGGTGTCCAGGACCTGCAGCATGATGGCCTTTTCGAAGTGACGCATCACCTCGGCGCCGGCCTGCTGCTCCTTCTCCGCGTAGGTCCGCTCGGCCGCCTCAAGAATACGCTCGCGCAAGGTCTCCTCGTGCAGCGAGTGGTCGGCCTCCAGCCAGCCGCTGATGTCCAGCGACAGGGTGAATTCCCTGTCCAACGCCTCTTCCAGACCGGGGATATCCCACTGCTCGTCCAGGCTGCCGGGCGGCAGATAAGTGCTGATCACCCGGTCGATCACGTCCCGCCGGATGGTGTTGATGGTGTCCGATATGTCTTCGGTCGCCATCAGCTCCGCGCGCTGCTCGTAGACCACCTTGCGCTGATCGTTGGCGACGTCGTCGTATTCCAGCAGGTTCTTGCGGATGTCGAAGTTGTGGGCTTCCACTTTGCGCTGGGCGTTCTCGATCGCCTTGGTCACCCAGGGGTGCTCGATGGCTTCGCCCTCCTTCATACCCAGCTTCTGCATCAGGTTGGAAACGCGATCCGATGCGAAGATGCGCATCAGGTTGTCTTCCAGGGACAGATAGAAGCGCGTCGAGCCGGGATCACCCTGACGGCCGGAGCGGCCGCGGAGCTGATTGTCGATGCGACGGGACTCGTGGCGTTCGGTGCCGACGATATGCAGCCCGCCCGCTTCCAGCACGGTATTGTGCCGCTCCTGCCACTGCTCACGGACCTGGGAGACCGCACGCTCGTCGGCGTCGTCATCCATCCGCTCGAGTTCGTCCTTGAGGCTCCCGCCCAGCACGATGTCGGTACCGCGGCCCGCCATGTTGGTGGCGATGGTCACCGTCCCCGGCCGACCGGCCTGGGCGATCACCAGGGCCTCCTGTTCATGGTGTTTGGCGTTCAACACCTGGTGGGCAATCTGGTTCTTGTCGAGCAGATTCGCCAGGTACTCGGATGCTTCGATGGAGGCCGTGCCGACCAGCACCGGCTGACCCCGTTTGCGGCAGTCTTCGATGTCCTCCATGATGGCATCGAACTTTTCCGTCTGGGTCAGGAATACCAGATCACCCATGTCTTTGCGGATCATCGGCCGGTGGGTGGGGATCACCACCACTTCCAGTCCGTAGATCTGCTGGAATTCGTAGGCCTCGGTGTCGGCCGTGCCCGTCATGCCGGCAAGCTTGTCGTACAGTCGGAAATAGTTCTGGAAGGTGATGGAGGCCAGGGTCTGGTTCTCGTTCTGAATGGCCACCCCTTCCTTGGCTTCCACTGCCTGGTGCAGACCTTCGGACCAGCGCCGCCCCGGCATGGTACGGCCGGTGAACTCGTCGACGATGATGACCTCGTTGCCCTGCACGATATAGTCCACGTCGCGCTGAAACAGCGCGTGGGCCCGCAGTGCGGCGTTGGTGTGGTGCATCAGGCTGAGATTGGCGGCATCGTACAGACTCTCGCCTTCCTTGAGCAGCCCCGCCCGGGTCAGCAGTTCCTCCACCCGCTGGTGGCCCTGTTCCGTGAGATAGACCTGCTTCTGCTTTTCATCGACCCAGTAGTCGCCCGTGTTCTCGACGCCCTCTTCCTCTTCCTTCTCCTGGCGGGTCAGGTTGGGAATCAGCTTGTCGATGCGGGTGTACAGCTCGCTGTTGTCGTCGGTCGGGCCGGATATGATCAGGGGGGTCCGGGCTTCGTCGATCAGGATGGAGTCCACTTCGTCGACGATGGCGTAGTTGAGCTCGCGCTGCACCTTCTCTTCGATGCTGAACGCCATGTTGTCGCGCAGGTAGTCGAAGCCGAACTCGTTGTTGGTGCCGTAGGTGATATCCGAATTGTAGGCTTCGCGCTTGGCGTCCGAGTCCATGCCGGCCACGATCACGCCGGTCTTCAGGCCGAGAAAGCCGTACAGCTCGCCCATCCATTCGGCGTCGCGCCGGGCCAGATAATCGTTGACGGTGACCACGTGCACGCCCTTGCCGGACAGGGCGTTGAGATACGCCGCCAGGGTGGCGACCAGCGTCTTACCTTCACCGGTGCGCATTTCGGCGATTTTGCCGTCGTGCAGCACCATGCCGCCCACCAGCTGGACATCGAAGTGGCGCATGCCGAGCACCCGCTTGCCGGCCTCGCGCACGGTGGCGAACGCCTCGGGCAGCAGATCGTCCAGGCGCTCACCGTCTCCGAGACGCTTGCGGAACGCCTCCGTCTGGGCCTGCAGTTGTTCGTCCGAGAGCGATTCCAGCGAGGCTTCCAGCTCGTTGATTCGCTGGACCACCCGGAACATGCGCTTGACAAGCCGCTCGTTGCGGCTGCCGAAGACCTTACGCAGAAGTTGATTAACCATCGATTAGCCGGTGAATTGGGGTTATTGGCAGATTGCCCATGATAACCCAACTGGCAGTATCTGCGCAGCCTTGCACCACGGGCGAGGAGGGGCCGGCCGGCGCCGGCGGGAACCGAAGCGGCGTCAGCGGGACGCGCGTATGTACTTGAGCGGATTGACGGAGCGTCCGTTGATCCGGACTTCGAAATGACAGTGGGGCCCGGTGGATCGGCCGGTGGATCCCATCAGGGCGATCACCTGGCCCTTTTCCACCTTCTGACCCACTTTGACGAGGATTTTCTCATTGTGTCCGTAGCGGGTGGACACGCCATTGCCGTGGTTCAGCTGCACCATGTTGCCGTATCCGCCCCGCGGGCCGGCGTAGGTCACCACGCCCGACGCCACCGCGATCACTTTCTGGCCTTCCTTGCCGGCAAAGTCGATACCCGGATGGAATTCCCGTTTGCCGTCGAACGGGTCGGTGCGCATGCCGTAGTACGACGATATCCAGCCCTTGTGTACGGGCCAGCCGGCGGGCTGCACCTGCTTGTGCAGATTGCGGTTCATCAACAGTGATTCGAGGACCGTCAGCTGCTGCTCGCGGTTCTTGAGCTGAGCGGAAAGCTCATCCAGGTTCTTGATGAAGTCCGGCATGCCGGTGGGTTTGAGGTCCGCAAGCTGTTCCGGTCCACCTTGGGCGGGGGGTTCGTTGAAATTGAACTCGCCCTGGTCCAGGTTGGCCATCTTGGTCAACTGTTCCCCCAGGGCGTCGAGCCTGAGCATCTGGGCCTGCATCTGCCCGAGACGCACAGCCAGCGCGTCCAGGTGATCCTGGGCGGCGCGCTTGGCCTGCTCGACGCTGTGCTGCTGGGCGGACACCATGGCTTTGAGATCCGTTTCAGCGCGGTTGGCACCACTGTCGACGCGCCACTGGCCCAGCAGATAACCGCCGTACAGCAGACCGGCGGCAACCAGCAGACAGCAGAACATGAAGGGAAGATAGAAACCCGGGCGGCTCAGGTTCAGGCTGCCCGGCCTTCCACTGGAATTTGTAAAGAGTATGATGTGCATAAGTTCTTCTTTCGCGCCGGACTTATCCCATGCCCAACGGATCGCCCACGGTGCTGGCCAAGATACTGCGCAGCGGTGCAAGCCGCCTGTGGGAACAGGCCCAACGCCGTCAGCGACTGACCCGACTGCTGCAGGAACAGCTTCCTGAGGTGCTGCATCCCCATTGCCAGGTGGCGCACCTGAGCGCGGAAAGCGTGGTGCTGGCCACCGACTCCCCGGTATGGGCAGCGCGGCTGCGCTACTATTCCCCTCAGATACTTAAGCACCTGGGGCAACGGGAAACCGTGAACCCGCGCACACTCCGCATCCGAATCGTGCCGCCCGCCGAGCCGCCCCGGACCGGGCCCCCCGCGCGACCGCCGCTTTCCCGGCAGAACAGCAGACTGCTGCGCCAGGCAGCCGACGCCATCGACCACCCCCAACTGCAAGAGGCACTGCGACGGCTGGCGACCCGCGGCGAGCGTTAGCGCCGCTTCAGCGGCCTGTGCAGAGGCTCCCTAGGAAACAGTCACCGGCTGAATGAACGATATGGGCGCCTTGGCGGCGTCGTCGAAGGTGACCTGCTCCCAGGCCTGCCGATCCGCCATCAGATTGCGCAGCAGCATGTTGTTCAGGGCGTGGCCGGACTTGTGGCCGCGAAAAGCCCCGATCAGACTGTGTCCCAGCAGGTACAGGTCCCCGATCGCATCCAGGATCTTGTGCTTGACGAACTCGTCCTCGTAACGCAGTCCGTCCTCGTTCAGCACACGGTAGTCATCCAGGACCACGGCATTGTCCAGGGTTCCACCCAGGCCCAGGCGCCGCTCCCGCAGTTGCTCGATATCGCGCATGAAGCCGAACGTTCGCGCGCGGCTCACCTCACGCACAAAGGACGTGGTGGAGAAATCCACTTCCGCCTGCTGGCTGTGATTGTGAAAGACCGGGTGGTCGAAATCGATGCTGAATCCGACCTTGAATCCATCGAAAGGCTCGAAACGCGCCCACTTGTCCCCTTCGCTCACCTGCACCGTCTTGGTGATGCGGATGAACCGTTTCGGGGCCCCCTGCTCCTCGATGCCGGCCGACTGGACCAGAAACACGAAAGGACCGGCGCTGCCGTCCATGATCGGCACTTCGGGGGCGCTCAGATCCACATAGGCGTTGTCGATACCCAGCCCGGCAAACGCCGACAGCAGGTGCTCGATGGTGGAGATCCGCACGCCGTCCTTGACAAGGGAGGTGGACAACTGGGTGTCTCCGACGTACTCCGGACCCGCCTTGATTTCGACCGGGGGCTCCAGGTCGACACGCCGAAACACAATACCGGTATCCACGGCGGCGGGGCGCAGCGTGAGATAGACTTTCTCGCCGGTGTGCAGGCCCACGCCGGTGGCTCGGATGATGTTCTTCAGCGTACGTTGACGAATCATTATCGGCAGGGGCCCCTTGAAAAAAGTAAAGTGTAGCGCGTTCGTTACAGAAATATTAAGCCGCGGGCATGGTAGCACACGCGATGCGGCCTGGAAAGCCAGGCGAATGCATGCATTCAACCCAAGCCGCTGATCAGACGGTACAATTTACCCAAGCAAGCGGCGTGCCAACCGGCCGAATAAAGGCTGCGGCGCCACCCGGATCGTGGAGGCGCAAGGATGGCACCGCAGCATGCTCCGCCTTCAATCCGCCTGGCGGCGCAAAAACGCTGGAATGTCCAGATATTCCATGTCGTCGTCGTAGCCCCCGGGCGGCGCATACCGATCGCCGCTGGCCCGCTTGCGGATCACCGTCGGCCGGTCGAGCTGGTTGTAGTCCACTTCGCCGCTGGCATTCTTCTCCACCAGCTTCACCGGCGCCGGCTCCTCCTTCTTCACCTCGGAGCCCAGACCCGTGGCTACCACCGTCACCCGCAGATCATCGTGCATCTCGGGGTCGATAACGGTTCCCACCACCACCGTCGCGTTCTCGGACGCGAATTCCTTGACGGTGTTCCCCACCTCCTCGAACTCGCCGATGGACATGTCCATGCCCGCGGTCACATTCACCAGAATGCCCCGCGCACCCATCAGGTTCACATCTTCCAGCAGCGGGCTGGCCACCGCCGCCTCGGCGGCTTCCCGGGCGCGGTCTTCGCCACTGGCGGAACCCGAACCCATCATCGCCATTCCCATTTCCGACATCACGGTGCGTACATCCGCGAAGTCGACATTGATCAACCCGGGCCGGGTGATGAGCTCCGCGATGCCCTGTACGGCACCCAGCAGCACGTCGTTCGCGGACTTGAACGCATCCAGCAGGCTCACGGTCTTTCCCAACACCGTCAACAACTTCTCGTTGGGGATCGTGATCAACGAATCCACATACTGGCCCAGCTCATTGATGCCGTTGGCCGCCACCTGCATGCGTTTGCCACCCTCGAAGGGGAACGGCTTGGTGACCACCGCCACCGTCAATATCCCCATTTCCTTGGCCACCTGGGCCACCACCGGCGCAGCCCCGGTCCCCGTGCCACCGCCCATGCCGGCGGTAATAAAGAGCATATCGGACCCTTCGATAACTTCTTGAATCCGGTCCCTATCCTCCATGGCCGCCTGGCGGCCGATGTCCGGGTTGGCACCGGCCCCCAGGCCCTTGGTGATGCCGGATCCCAGCTGCAGGGTGGTCCGGGCGCTGACATTCTGCAGCGCCTGAGCATCGGTGTTGGCGCAAATGAAATCCACGCCTTCGATATTGGCCTGCACCATGTGCTGCAGCGCATTGCCGCCGCCGCCACCGACACCGATTACCTTGATCACAGCACTCTGGCTGTACGCGTCCATCAACTCAAACATGCTTGCGCCTCCTCAATTGACTTCCACCGGTCAAAAGGCCCGAAGTCGACTTCCGTCCAAGTGGCCCGGCTGCGCATCCGGCGCCCCGCGACCACCGTACGTCGGCCTCTCCAAAGCCCTTCCTCCAACTCAAAAATTGCCCTGAAACCAACCCTTCATCCTTTCCCACACACCGCGCAGACCGCGACCCAGCGGCATGTCCAGCCCCCGGCTGCCACGGTTCTGTTGCCCGAACAGCAGCAGACCCACGCCGGTCGCATAGATCGGGTTGCGCACTACATCCACGAGGCCGGCCACATACTGGGGAGATCCCAGACGCACCGGCATGTGGAAAATCTCTTCCGCCAGATCCACCACCCCTTCCATCTTCGAACTGCCGCCGGTGAGCACCACGCCGGCGGCAATCAGGTCCTCGAAGCCGCTGCGGCGCAGCTCCGCCTGCACCAGGGTGATGAGTTCCTCGTAGCGGGGCTCGACGACTTCGGCCAGGGTCTGGCGTGCCAGGCGCCGGGGCTTGCGGTCCCCGACGCTGGGCACTTCGATGGTCTCGCCGGCGCTCGCCAACTGGGTCAGGGCGCAGGCGTACTTGACCTTGATCTCCTCGGCATGCTGGGTGGGCGTACGCAGCGCCACCGCAATGTCGTTGGTGACCTGATCGCCGGCGATGGGAATGACGGCCGTATGACGGATCGAGCCCTCCGTGAACACGGCGATATCGGTGGTGCCGCCGCCGATGTCCACCAGGCAGACGCCCAGCTCCTTCTCGTCCTCGGTGAGCACCGCATAGCTGGATGCCAGCTGTTCGAGGATGATGTCGTCCACTTCCAGACCGCAGCGCCGTACGCATTTGATGATGTTCTGGGCCGCGCTCACCGCCCCGGTCACCAGATGCACCTTGGCTTCCAGACGCACACCCGACATCCCCACCGGCTCGCGAATGCCTTCCTGGCGGTCGATGATGAATTCCTGGGGCAGGATGTGGAGCACCTTCTGGTCGGCGGGGATGGCCACCGCACGGGCGGCATCGATGACCCGCTCCACGTCGCCGGGCGTCACTTCCCGGTCCCGGATGGCGACGATGCCGTGGGAATTGAGACTGCGGATATGGCTGCCGGCGATACCGGCGTACACCGAATGGATCTGGCAGCCGGCCATCAGCTCCGCCTCTTCCACCGCACGCTGAATCGACTGCACGGTGGACTCGATGTTCACGACCACGCCCTTTTTCAGCCCCCGGGACGGATAGGAGCCGATCCCGATGACTTCCGTCCCCCCCTCGGACGTGAGCTCGCCGACGATCGCCACCACTTTGGAGGTGCCGATATCCAGGCCGACGATCATGTTCTTTTCGGATTTTTTCGCCATTGCCTATTCAGCCCTCTGCCTTGCGGACGGCAAGCGCGGACTTGCGCTGATCCCAGCGCACCGCGAAGCCATTGCTGTAGCGCATGTCCACGGAAACCAGGCGCGAGACATGGCCGGCCAGCACCGCGGGATAGATACGCACGAAGCGCAGCAGACGCGGGAAGGTCTCGCCACGGCCCAGCTTGAGCTCCACACCGTTGCTGAGCCGCAGAGCCCATGCCCGCCGTTGGTCCTCCACGAGCTGCGCGATAGTCAGACCCAAGGGGGCCAGTGCCTTGTCCATGGCGTGGTACTGCCTGAGCACCGCAGGCTCCAGGCCCGCGGGTCCTTTCAACCGGGGCAGCCCGGTCGGGACCGTCTTCGCCGCCGGCGTGAACACCGCACCGTGAGTGTTGATCAGCGAGTCTTTGTTCCAGCGCGCAATGGGCTTCTGTTCCACCACTTTGAGCTGCAACGTATCCGGCCACACGCGCCGCACCGACGCACTCTCCACCCACGGCAGGGATTGGGCTGCCTGCCTCACCGCATCCACATTGACGTTGAAGAACCCTCCTGTTGCCACCGGCGCGACCACCTTCTGCAGCCGGGCGGCGGTCAAATGGCGCAGATCCCCTTCAATGCGAACCGTGCGCAACGGCAGGGTGTGCGGATTGCGCAGCCAGCGCACCGTCCAGAACCCGGACTCGAACAGCACCGCCGCCGTTACCACCAGGCCCACGGCACGCCACGGGATCCCCGACAGGGTGCGGGACAGTGCCGAAGGCTTACGCCGCCTGACTCGTTTGTGCTTGGGTCGCGCCATCGTCAGAAACGCACGCTCAATGGAACTCGTCCGCCCGCACGGCGGTTTCCAGAATTCGCCACACCAACTGCCCGAAATCGATGTCCGCCGCCCGCGCCGCCATGGGCACCAGACTGTGGTCGGTCATCCCCGGTACGGTGTTGGCCTCGATCAGCCAGGGCCGGTCCTCGCCGTCCAGCATGAAATCCACACGCCCCCAGCCGGCCGCGCCGAGTGCGTCGAAGGCCCGCAGCGCCAGTTCCTGCAAACGCTCTTCCTGCTCGACACTCAGTCCGCACGGGCACAGGTAACGGGTCGAGTCGGCCTGATACTTCGCCTCGTAGTCATAGAACGAGCGCGGCGTCTCCAGACGGATCAACGGAAGCGCCTCGCCGGCCAGCAACGCCGCGGTGTATTCGCCCCCCACGATCCAGCGCTCGGCCAGCACCTCCCGGTCGTAGCCTGCCGCGGCCAGCCAGGCCCCCTCCAGGTCGGACGCCTGCTCCACCTTGCTCATCCCGATGCTGGAACCTTCCCGGGCCGGCTTGATCATCAGCGGATACCCCAGCTCCCTGGCGGCGTTCAGGTCCGAGCTTTCCCGCAGCACGGCATAGGGCGGCGTGGGCAGACCCGCGCCCTGCCAGACACGCTTGCTGCGCACCTTGTCCATGCTCAGGGCCGATCCCAGCACACCGCTGCCCGTGTACGGCAGACCGAGGACTTCCAGTGCACCCT
>DATFML010000135.1:0-17058 GCA_035266965.1 Gammaproteobacteria bacterium | reverse complement strand
GCGACGTTTGCGCTGCGTCACCTTGCCGGTGTGCCAGGCGTGGGCCAGGCCCAGCTTTTGGCTCAAATCCCGCACCAGCTCCAGCATCCGCTCCCATTCGGAGAAGATGAGGATCTTGTGGTCGCCATCTTCGAGCAATTCGCGCAGGACCTTTTCCAGCTCCTGCACCTTGGGCGCGATACGGCAGGTCCGGTCGAGGATGTAGGGCGTGTCGCACAGCATGCGCATGCAGGCGAGGTAGCGCTGCAGGCGCTCCATTTCATCCTTCTTCAACGGACGCCGCCGCGCCAGTGCGGCGAGGCGCGCGACGCGGGCCTGATACTCCTCGTAGCGCTCGGTCTGCTCGGGGTGCATGGGGACGAAGTAGGTATTGATCGTACGCCCCGGAAGCTGGCCTTCCACCTCCTCCTTGCGCCGGCGCAACATGATCGGGCGCACCCGGCGGTGCAGCGCGTCGAGATTGCGGTAGCCGATGGGGCGGCCGCGCTCGTCAAGCTGGTAGAAGTCGCGGTTGAAACGGAACAGCGGGCCGAAGATAGCCGGATCCAGGAACTGCACGATGGAGTACAACTCATCGATGCGGTTCTCGAGCGGCGTCCCGGTCAGCACGAAGGCGTAGCGGCCGGTCAGGCGCTTCACGGCCTCTGCGGTGCGGGTCTGCCAGTTTTTGATGCGCTGCGCCTCGTCGAGGACGATCACGTCCGGGGCCAACACCTCGTTCATCTCGCGCAGGTCCGGGCGCACCTGCTCGTAGTTGGCGAGGTAGAAGAAGGATTCCGCGCGGTACTGGCGCAGGCGCGCCGGGCGCGTCCCCTGGACGATGAGGGATGCGAGCCCGGTGAACTTCGCGATCTGCTCCTCCCATTCCCCCTTGAGCGAGGCCGGGGCGACGACCAGCACCCGGCGTATGCCGTGCAGCCGGCGCAGCAGCTCACAGGCGGCGATCGCCTGCACCGTCTTGCCCAGACCCATTTCATCGGCCAGCAGCGCGCGGCCGGTGAAGGCCAGGTGCAGCATGCCCTGCTGCTGGTACAGGTAGAGCGGCAGATTGACGACGTCGAGACTCTGCCGGCCGGCCGCCACGTCCGCTTCGAAGGCCTGCCGCGCCAAATGCCGCTCGGCCTCGTGCCGCCGCTCCTCCAGCCAGGGCGCCAGCTGCCGCGAGAGCCGAATCCCGGCGCGGAGCCGGGCGGGTGCAGCGGCGATCGCCCGCTCCAGCGCCGGGAGCGTGTCCAGCGCATCCGGTGAGAGTTCGCCATTTTCCAGGAAGAAGGGGGCGAGCAGCTCCCGCGCCCGGGATCGCGGGCGTGCCCGCCGGGGCCATTGGATCCGGACCGTGCCGTCGCGCCGGTCCAGATAGATCTCGATGCGACCGCTGCCCTCGGCCGCCGCCGCCCGGAAGCGGCGCTTGCCTCCCCGCTCCAACCGGTACCGGACCGCCTCGATGTGCTTGCACGTGCCGAGACCGTTGATCCGATGGTCCGGGCACTCGCACGAGTTGATCGGTTCGCACAGCGAGCGGATCTCGACCCGATAGCTGCCGCCGCTGCCCGAGCGGGCGAGGAAGGCCCCGAAGAACGCCGAATTCGCTTCCAGCGCCTCGACGCGGATAGGCTCTTCGCGCCCGCGCAGGCGCCGCCGCTCGATCTCCTCGGCATCCGTCGACAGCCAGCCCTGAAAACGCGGCTTGGCCAGCGCGTCGTGTTTACGCTTCCGAGGAGCCTTCTTGCGGACCCCCATCCAAGAACCTCCTCCGTTGATTCCACGCACGGGACGTTTCGGCCTGCAGGCCGAGGAAGGCCGCAGGCAGTGAGCGCCTCAAAGGCGCGGATAAAACCGTGAGGCGCCCAAAGGCGGCAAATCTACTTCATACGCTTCATTTGGTCGTAGCGCTCGTCCTCGGCTTCCTGGTTTCGGATATACGCCAGCACCATCGCCTCGTCCAAACCCACCGCGGAAACGAAATAGCCGCGGGCCCAGAAATTCCCACCGGTGAAGGAGCGAAATTCCAACAGCGATACCTCTTGGTCTACTTATGTCGCGGGAAGGCGAACAGCGGGCACCCGCCGGCCATGTCCAGTCCGGCAGCCCCGCGCGGTTCCCGGGACGTGGGCCGGACATCACACTTCCCTACTTTAGGTGCTTCACAAGCCGCCTGGTAAGCCATTGTACCAGCCTATCGATCCCTTCCGTTCTTTGAGTTTATGGGTCTTCGTGAAATCGCGTGGGTGATTTTCGGTCATTGTACAGGGGTGGCAGCATGCAGGTCAGTATCTTGAGCCGCAGGTACTGTTCATCGCGCAGACCGTATGCGCGACGCTGGATGACGCGGATCTTGTTGTTGAGCCCCTCGACAGAGCTGAGCTAGACTTTGCCCTTAGGATTGCACCTAGCCGGCGATTCCGTCCCCATGGGCCATCCCCACAGCACGAAATCGTCCTGTGTTCGGATCCGGGCGACGGGTTGCGGCGCCGAGGCTTCCGAGAACCTCCCGGAGCGCCGCTTCCACGTGCGGAACCAGTATGTGAATTGCCTCAACCGGCTGCTCGTCGAGCCGCGCGCAGCGTCACGTAAAGGAGAGCGTCTGAGTCAACAACGCGCGCAGTTCAGGCACGCACGAACCACAGTTGGTGCCTGCCCCCAACGCAGCACCGATCGTCTCGACGCTGTCCAGTCTGTCGTTGGCAATGGCATCGGTCAGGGTATTCAGACCCACATTGAAACACGAGCAGACGATGCGGCCGGCCGGCGCCGCTCCGGCCGCCGGTCGTCCGGCAAGTAAACTCATACGGGCAGCGTCATCCATGTGCTCGGCCGCAAACAGCTCACCAAGCCAGCTTCTGTCGGGCAAAGTGTCCGGCGCCACGAACAACGCCAGCTGAAGCCGGCCGTGGTGAATGCGCGCACAACGGTACCGCCCGGCGGCCGGATCGGCATATTCCAACCACTCCCCGGGTCCCAACAGATGGGCCGCAACCCAGGCACCCCAGTCCGTCGGAGCCTGTTGTCCCGCCAACTCGTAACGGTAGTGTTCGCGGGCGCGCACGCGCACCAGGTACTCGCCCACCCCGGGCTCCATGGGGCTGCGGGTCAGCAGAAAGCCCTGCCACCGTGCCGGAAACGGCTCCACCCGCACGGGCGCGTGCTTGAATTCCGGTTGGCCCGACAGCGGGTCGGTCACCGCCGGGATCAGCGCTCCCACCCGCGATTGACAGGCATGGTTTTCGCTCCAATGTATGGGCACGAAGACCGAGCCCGGGCGCTGACCGTCGTCGATACGCACCCGCGCGAGCATCGCGCCCTGGGCCGTCACCAGCCGGGCCAGCGCACCGGCGCGCAGGCGTGCAGCCGCCGCATCCCGCGGATGCAGCGCGACGAACGGCTCCGGCAGATGGGCGGTCAGCCGCGGCGTGCGGGCCGTACGGGTCATCGTGTGCCACTGGTCCCGGATACGGCCGGTGTTGAGCACCAGCGGCCAATCGCCGCCCGCGGCCAGCGTCGGCCCGCGCGCGACCACCGGCACGAAGCGGGCCTTGCCCGTGGAGCTATGGAAGCGACCATTTCCATAGAGACGCGGCGTGCCGGCCGCCTGCTCTGGCGTGACCGGCCACTGCACGGGGCGCAGAGCGTCGTATTCGGTATCGGAGAGAGTGGCCAGTGCGCCGATATCGAATGCCCGCACACCGTGATTATCGCGTGTGGACAGTGCCGCGTGCTCACGAAAGATGTCGGCGGGGCTGCGGTAGTCGAAGGCGTCCGTGTAGCCCAGGCGGCGCGCCACCTCGGTCATGATCCACCAGTCGGGGCGCGCCTCGCCAGCCGGCGGGAGGAACGCGCGCACCCGTGAGATGCGCCGCTCCGAATTGGTGACCGTGCCCTCCTTCTCCCCCCAGGGCGCCGCCGGCAGCAGGATATCCGCGCAGGCGGCGGTATCGGTGTCGGCTACGCAGTCCGAGACGATCACGTTCGGGCAGCGCCTCAGGGCGGCGCGCACGCGCTCGGCTTCCGGCAGACTCACGACCGGATTGGTGGCCATGATCCACACCGCTTTCAGCGCGCCTCGATCCACGGCGTCGAACAGCTCGACGGCCTTCAGGCCGGGACGTTCGGCCAGCCGCCGGGCACGCCAGAAGCGCCCCACCCTCTCAAGCGCCGCCGGGTCGTCGAAGTCCATGTGCGCCGCCAACAGGTTCGCCAGCCCGCCTACCTCCCGCCCGCCCATGGCGTTGGGCTGACCGGTCAGCGACAACGGTCCCATGCCGGGACGGCCGATGCGGCCGGTGGCCAGATGACAGTTGATCACGGCATTGCCCTTGTCCACGCCGCTGGAGGACTGATTCAGGCCCTGGGACCAGAGCGTAACGGTCCGTTCAGTGCCGGCGAAGAGCTGAAAGAAAGCCGCCACGTCAGTCTCGGCAAGTTCGCAGGCCGTGGCCACCGCGGGCACCGACGCGGCTTCGGCACGGGCCGAGCGCAGCGCCCCCGTGAACCCTTCCGTGTGGGCGTCGATGTAGTCCAGGTCCAGCCGGTCCTGGCGGTATAGATAGGCCAGCAGGCCATTGAACAGCGCCGCGTCGGTGCCCGGGGCCAGCGGCAGGTGCAGGTCGGCGATGTCGCAGGTGGCCGTGCGGCGGGGATCGATGACGACCACTTTGAGGTCAGGCCGGCGGCGCTTCTGCGCGGCGACCCGCTGATACAGCACAGGATGGGTCCAGGCGGCATTGGAGCCGGCGAACACGACCAGGTCGGCCAGCTCCAGGTCCTCGTAGCAGCCCGGCACGACGTCGGCGCCGAAGGCGCGCTTGTGGGCCGCCACCGCCGAGGACATGCAAAGCCGGGAATTGGTGTCGATGTTGGCGGCGCCGATGAATCCCTTCATGAGCTTGTTGGCGACGTAGTAGTCCTCGGTGAGCAGCTGGCCGGATACGTAGAAGGCCACTGCCTCCGGACCGTGCGCGGCGATCACACGACGCAGTCTTCCCGCGACCTCCTCCAGCGCCCGTTCCCAGCTCACCCGCTCGCCGCCGACCTGGGGGTACAGCAGGCGCCCCTCCGTCCCCAGTGTCTCCCCCAGGGCGGCACCCTTGGAGCACAGCCGGCCCCGGTTGGCGGGATGGTTGACCTGGCCGCGCACTTTCCACGCGTCGGACTCGGCGACCGGCAACACACCGCAACCAACGCCACAGTACGGACAGACGGTGGCGGGCCCTTCACTCATCGCCGCCCGTGCCCAGAGCCAGCCACACCACGCCGTCCTCGATCCGCACCGGGTAGCTGCGCGCACAGCCCACGTCCGGACCCACTGCCTCGCCGGAGGTCAGCTCCAGTACCCAGTTGTGCAGCGGACAGGTCACCCGGTGGCCGTGCACGATGCCCTGGGAAAGAGGACCGCCCTTGTGGGGACAGCGGTCACGCAGGGCGAACACCGCATCGTCGAATGTGCGGAAGACCGCGATGTCGCCCCGAGCGGTGCGCACAATGCGCGAACCCAGGTGCGGGATCGCCTCAACGGGCCCAACTTCGATCCAGCGCACGCTGTCGGCCGGGGCCGTGGCATTCACCGAGACGTTCACAGGGCCACCTCCCGGATCGGCGTGTATTCATGGGCATCCTCGCCGGCGGCGCGCGCCTTCCAGGGATCCACCTGCGCCGGGCGCTGCGATTCCAGGAAACGCCGGTACAGATCCTGGCGCCCTACGTCATCCTCCACCACCCGACCTTTCACGTGGGAAAGGCCCACGCGTTCCAACCAGGGGGCAGTGCGTTCCAGATAGCGCGCTTCCTCGCGGTACAGCTGCAGGAAGGCCGCCGCGTATTCCAATGCTTCAGCCTCGGTGGCCACCTTGCACAGAAACTCGGTGACCCGCACCTTGACACCGCCGTTGCCGCCGACGTGCAGTTCGTAGCCCGAGTCCACGCACACCACGCCCAGGTCCTTGATGGTGGCCTCGGCACAGTTGCGGGGACAGCCCGACACCCCCATCTTGAACTTGTGGGGTGTCCAGCTGCCCCAGGTGAGTTGCTCGAGTTTGATGCCAAGCCCGGTGGAGTCCTGGGTACCGAAGCGACACCACTCCGAACCCACGCATGTCTTCACCGTGCGCAGGGCCTTGCCGTAGGCATGACCGGACACGAAGCCCGCCCGGCTGAGGTCGCCCCACACCTTGGGCAGATCCTCCTTCGTTACCCCCAGCAGGTCGATGCGCTGACCGCCTGTGAACTTGACGGTGGGCACCGCATACTTCTCCGCCACTTCGGCGATGGCGCGCAGCTCGGTCGGCGTGGTGACACCACCCCAGATGCGGGGCACCACCGAGTAGGTGCCGTCGCGCTGGATGTTGGCGTGCACCCGCTCGTTGATGAAGCGCGACTGGTTGTCGTCCCGGTACTCGCCGGGCCAGCTGCTCACCAGGTAGTAGTTGAGCGCAGGCCGGCACACATGGCAGCCATCGGGCGTGCGCCACTCCAGGGTCCGGAAGATCGCTTCCAGACTCTTCAAGCCGCGAGCGCGCACGGCTTCACGCACTTCGTCGTGGCTGTGCTCGGTGCAGGGACACAGCGGCTTCTTGGCCGGCGTCTGGGAGTAGTCGCCGCCCAGCGTGTTGGCCAGCAGCGCCTCCACCAGCCCGGTGCACGAACCGCAAGAGGAACTGGCCTTGGTGTGGGCCCGCACGTCCTCGACGGTGAACAGCTTCCTGTCGGTAATGGCGTGCACGATCTCGCCCTTGCACACCCCGTTGCAGCCGCACACCTCCGCCGAGTCCGCCATGGCTGCTACCCTGCAAGCCTGATCACCATGCCCCGCATCCCCCACATGGGCCTGACCGAAAAGCAGTTGCTCTCGGATATCGGAAATATCCGTGGCTTCGCGCATGAGCTGGAAGTACCAGGGGCCGTCCAGGGTGTCACCGTACATCACGGCCCCCTGAATACGGTTGTCTTTGACGGTGAGTTTGCGATAGACGCCACGGGCGGCGTCCTGAAAGACCATTTCCTCACTGTCGTCGTCGCCAACGAAATCGCCGGCGGAAAACAGGTCGATGCCCGTCACTTTGAGTTTGGTGGAAGTCAGGGATCCGCCGTATTTGGCGATTCCCAGTTGCGCCAGGTGGTTGGCGCATACCCGCGCCTGCTCGAACAACGGCGCCACCAGGCCGTACAGGGCACCGCGATGCTGCACGCACTCGCCCACCGCATAGATGCGCGGATCGAAGGTCTGCAGGGTATCGTCCACCAGCACGCCGCGCTCGCAATGCAGGCCGGCCGCTTCGGCCAGCTCGCTATTGGGACGGATGCCCACCGCCATCACCACCAGATCGGCATCGAGTTGGCGGCCGTCGGCAAAACGCACGCCCGTCACCCGACCGTCGCCGAGAATCGCCTCGGTGCGCGCGTTCGTCAGAAAGCGCAGCCCACGCGCCTCCAGGGAGCGCTGCAGCAGACCGGAAGCCGCACCGTCGAGTTGTTTCTCCATCAACGTGTCCAGCAGGTGGACCACCGTGACGTCCATGCCCTGCTTGAGCAGACCGTTGGCCGCCTCCAGCCCCAGCAGTCCGCCGCCGATCACCACCGCCCGACGGCCCTGCCCGGCCCCGGCCAGCATGGCGCGGACGTCGTGAATGTCACGAAAACCCAGAACGCCGTGCTGGTCGTGACCCGGCACCGGGATCACGAACGGTTTGGAACCGGTAGCGAGAATCAGACGATCGTAGGCCGCTTCGGTGCCATCGCCAGCCACCACCCGGCGGCCCCCACGGTCGATTTCCGTAACCGGGCTGCCGGCATGCAGGGTGATGCCGCGTTCGGTGTACCAGTTGCGGTCGTTGAGCATGATCTCATCGACCGTCTTCTCCCCGGCCAGCACCGGCGAAAGCAGAATGCGGTTGTAGTTGCCGTAGGGTTCGGCGCCGAACACGGTGATGTCGTACATGTCCGGCTCGAGCTTGAGCAGCTCTTCCAGGGTGCGCATACCGGCCATGCCGTTGCCCACCAGCACCAGTCTGGGTTTGTTCACGGTGACACCTCCTTTCACAGTTCGACCCCCGGCCCCACGGACGACGAGCCCTCGTCGACTGCCCCTGGCGGGGGCAGCCGGTTCATCTTTTCCAGCACCTCCAGAGGCGCCCGCAGATTGGCCACCGCGAACGACTGCAGGTAGGCCACGGGCCCGGCGGGATCGAAACGACTGGCGTCGAAAAATCGGTCGGCGCCCATGGGCAGTGGCGCGGGCGCCGCCTGGGCGAGTGTCCAGCCCCGGGCGTTGAGACCCTCGGGCTTGTGGTCGATCAATGGGTAGCTCCAGCCCAACTCGGCGGCTACCTGCCGATAGATCGCCGGACGGTAGGCACGGTCCGCCGCCGCGATCAGGTTCTGGGGCCGCTCCACCTGCCCCCACCGGTACATCTGGGTCACGAACCACAGGGCATGGGAACGCCAGGGGAACATGGCGGCGTAGCGATGGAAGACGTTGAAGTCGGGCTGGGACAGCGTCGGCCCGCCGGGGTCGTACACCCAGTGATCGGTCAGCGGCAGGCGCAGCAGGGATTCCTTAACGCCCACGTACTCGGGCCGGGCCAGCAAGGCGGCCGCCTCGGCCCGGTGCGCGGGATCGTCCAGCCACCGGCCGGCCAGCATCAGCGCTTTGACCAACGCCCTGTGGGTGTGCGGGTGGCGTTCGGCCCAATCCTGGGTGACCCCCAGCACTTTTTCCGGCTTGTGGTTCCAGAGCTGCTGGCTGGTGATCAGCACATGGCCGTGACCGCCGCGCACCGCCACACTGTTCCAGGGCTCGCCGACGCAGAAACCGTCGATCTCCCCTGCCCGCAGCCGCGCCACCATCTGCGGCGGTGGGACCACCACGATCCGCACGTCCCGGTCGGGGTCAACACCGGCGGCACCCAGCCAGTAACGCAGCTCGTAGTTGTGGCTGGATACCGGATACACCACGGCAAACGTCAGCGGCGGGCGACCGGCAGCCCGGTCCTCGTCCAGTACCTTGCGCAGGGCGCGGGCGGTGGCGGGACGCCGGGCGGTGCATTCCGGGTCCAGTTCCGCCATCCTCGCGTACAGGCGCCGCGAAACGGTGATGGCGTTGCCTCCCAGACCGAGGCTCAGGGCCGCCACCAGCGGACGGCGCACAGCGGTAATACCCAGCTGGCTCGCCACCGGCAAACCGGCCAGCATCTGCGCACCGTCAAGAGCACCCAGCATGACCTTGTCACGGATGTTTGCCCAGGAAGGTTCCCTCACCAGGGTCACCTCCAGACCCTGACGGGAGAAAAAGCCCTGCTCCGCCGCCACCACCAAAGGAGCACAGTCGGTCAAGGGTATGAACCCCAGCCTCAGGGCGGACTTCTCCGGACGGGCCGCCGTAGATCTGGTGAGGCTCAGCACCGGCCGCTTTGTTTGCGGTTCGTTCATTGATGACTCCTTGGAACACAACAAAAAAAGGCGCCGCTACGCTCCGTGCATGCACGAAGGTGGCGACGCCTTTGCCGCGAGTCTTTGTCGACTCTTCGCCGGACAGCCCTCCGTTGGGCGATCCGGCCGTCTGTCTGCTCCTGATTGAGCAGGTTGCGTGCCAGGAAGGCACAGTTCGCTCATTCAGGGACTTGTGGCCACACGCGCCCTCCGCGCGCCACCTGTCTGCACAACAGCGGTGCGCGTGCGCTCGGTTCAGCACCGATTCGGGTCAGTGATCCGGCCGTCTGTGGGCTTTTGTCGGATCCACTGCGACAGCGCCAGAGCCGCTTCGCCTCCCGGCCCGGCTCATGGAAGACACGCCCCTGGATAACCGCACTGCACAGTCGGCCCGGCCGTCCGACGACGGCATCCCTCACGCCGCCGCCTCGACGCCCAACGTGGCCCCCTCGGCCGTGGCGGCCTCGAGGCGTCGGTCCTCCTCGGCCAGCACCTGCGGCGAGAAGCGAACCAGCAATGCGGCGAAAGCGGCGCAGGCTACGGTCACTCCCAGGTACAGCAACGCCTGCTGGGTAGTGAGTGCATCCGAGCGAAACAGAAAACCCGCCGCCACTGCCCCCGCGTTGCCCCCGGCCCCCACAATGCCGGCCACGGCGCCCAATGCCTTGCGGTTCATGAACGGCACCAGCCCGTAGGTGGCACCTTCGGACATCTGGGTAAACAGAGAGAACACGATCATGCTGGCCACTGCCACCACGATCTGTCCCATCTGGGAGAAAACCATCAGGGCAACGCCCTCCATCAGCAGCGCGACGAACAGAAAGCGCACCCTTCCTTTAAGCCCCTGACGGCGCGCAAAGCGGTCCGAGAACGCGCCGCCCAGGGTACGTGCGAAAATGTTCATCAACCCGAACAGTCCGGCGATCAGTCCCGCCATTTCCAGGTCCAGATGAAAATGGTTGAAGTAGTACATCGCCGCCACGTTGTTGATGGTAAGCTCCACACCGAAGCAGGCGCCGTAGACCAGGAACAACGCCCACACCCGGTAGTCTCCGGCCGCCTTCATGAAACTGGCCAGGGTATGGCCGCCATCGCTGTCCGGGGCCGGCAAGGCACCCTTCGCACGCAGGTCCTTGAAGTCGCCTTCCGGCGCATCGGTGGTCCACTTCCAGTAGGCGGCGGCGGTCAACAGCATGGCAATGCCGGGCACCACCATGGCCAGACGCCAGCCGAGGGCATGGTCGGCGCCCATGGTGACAATGGCGGTGAACACCAGCGGCATGACCATCTGGGTCACGCCGCCCCCCAGGTTGCCCCAGCCGGCCGTGGTCGCATTGGCCGTACCCACCACGTTGGCGTCGAACATGACGGAGGTGTGGTACTGGGTGATGACGAAGCTGGCGCCGATGGCCCCGATGGCCAGCCGCGCCAACAGGAAGGTCTGGTAACTGTCGGCAAGCCCGATCAACATCACCGGCAGCGAGCCCAGCGCCAGCAGCGCCGTATACACGCGCCGTGGGCCGATACGATCGCACAGGTAGCCGATCAGGATGCGCACCAGCACGGTAATGGCCACCGACGCGATGATGGTGTTGCCGATCTGCTCCCTGGTCAGTCCCAGATCGCCCTTCACCACCGGCATGAGCGGTGCGATGCCGAACCAACCGAAGAAGCACAGAAAGAAGGCGAACCAGGTGAGGTGGAAGGTGCGCATCTGCACCGAGCGCAGACTGAAAAGATTGATGCGGGCGGCCTTGTTTACCACGTCCATTGCGATCTCCCCGAAGTGTTGCAGGCATAAAAAAAGCGCCGTTCCATGCCGCCAGGCACGGAAGACGCCGTTGTCGATGGAGGAGTCAACGCTGACTCATGGTGACCGGCAGCCCGCCATTGGGCTCGCCACGCTTGTTATCGGGCAGGCAAACGCTGTGCCAGGCCGTCCCGAGCAGCAGATGTTTCCGCGTTGCTCAGACAGTTATGGAGATGCGCGGTGGTGGGAATCAGTTCGCGCGCAGGCACCGACGGTGCCATTGCGGTGCACGGATAGTGCGCGAGGCGCCGCCGTGGTGCGCTGTCAGCGCAGCAGATCGGCCGCCGCGATCAGCATGCGCGCCACTTCACCGATCTTCTGGTTGCGGTCCATGGCCATGCGGCGCAGCGCGCCGTAGGCGTCGTCCTCGCTCATGCTCTTCTCACGCATGAGGATACCCTTGGCCCGATCCACGTCCTTGCGGTCCGCCAGCTTGCTCTTGGTGAACTCCAGTTCCTCACGCAGGGCCTGGAACTCCCGAAACCGGGCGATGGCCACTTCCATAATGGGTTTGAGGCGCTGGGCACTGAGACCGTCCACGATGTAGGCACTGACCCCGGCCTGCACGGCCTCTTCGATGGTGCGGCTGTCGCTGTGCTCGGCGAACATCACGATGGGCCGGGGCAGCTCCCGGGTAAGGGTACGCATGGACTCCAGGGTATCCCGATCCGGCATGTCCATGTCGATAAGGATGACGTCGGGGCTGTGCCGGGCCACCTGGGCGACCAGGTCCTCGTTGCCGCTCAGACGGGCAATCACGTCGCAGCCCTGGTCCCTGAGCGCCTGCTCAAGGATCGCCGCGCGGCCGGCGGACATATCGACCACCATGACCCGCAGCTGTCGCTCGGGCTTGTCTGCCAATGCCGTTTCTCCTGCTGTGTGCGACAAAAAAAGGCCACCCACGGAAGCCTGTTGCGCCCGTGCATGACCTCAGTGCCTCTGCGGCGCGCCGTTACGCCGCCTTAAAATCCACGAAGCAATATACGCGCCAATGATCCCGGTGCGCTAACCGCCTGATAATTGGATATCAGCCGTCCTGAGAACAGCAACCGCCGCACCAGGAATGTGCGGACGACGGAATTGTGGGGGCTGGGATTCGCTGCCAGCGACAGCAATGGCCGAAGCGACCGCACCAGACAACTTCGCCACAGCAGTCCCTTCGTCGGCTTGGTTCTGCTCCGGCCAAAAGGCCTTGTCATAGCCCGTCCAGACACGCCTTGACCTGCATCAAGTCGCAACAAGCGAACGGTCTGCACAATCCCGCCATAGCGCAACCTATTGAAATTATCAAATTTTAATCAAGATCGAACGGAATGCATGCGAAGCACTGAAAGAGAGAAAAGTCACGATTCAATGGCTGTCGGGGCTCCCCCCCGTCGGCAGTCAAACCACTGCTATCAAGCCTCGGGCGGCAACCGCCCAATGGCAAACCTCTTCACACCTCGTACCTTTTAAGCGGACTGACTATGGACACCAGAATCTTCCGTACGCTCGCAGGGTGCTCAACCAGCCTACTTGCATTGATGCTCGGCGGGTGCAGTACCCGCCACTTCTGGCTCTTTCATCCCCACGGGCCGGTTGCGGGCACTGAAATGCACATTATGGGCATAGACGTACTCATTCTGCTCATCATCATCGTGCCAACAGCGCTGCTGCTCGTGTGGTTCCTGTGGCACTACCGCGCGTCGCGTGAACACAGCACCTACGCGCCCAACTGGTCGCATTCCACGGCGATCGAGTTGATTGTCTGGGGCGTACCCGTGGTCACCGTGGCGGTACTTGGATACATTGCGTTCCAGGGCATCCGCGAAGTCAATCCGTACGACCCGACGGTTGTGGTCTCACGCGCGGGCGAAAATCCGCTGACAGTCGACGTGATCACCACCGACTGGAAGTGGCTGTTCCTTTATCCCAAGCAGCACATTGCCACGGTCGACCGGCTGGTCGTACCGGTGCAGACACCCGTACGTTTCAAGCTCACGTCGGCCACTGTCACCAACAGCATCTTTATTCCTGAACTGGTCGGTCAGATCTACATCATGCCCGGGATGCGGACGGAGCAAAGCATGCTGGCCAACCGACCGGGCACCTATGAGGGCTTTTCCGCTACCCAGAGCGGGCCCGGCTTCACGTGGATGCAGTTCCAGACCAAGGCGTTGTCGGAAGCGGGTTTTCGCCACTGGGTCCACCGGACACAGCAGGGCTCGCGGGTTCTTACCTACACCGCGTTCAACAAGCTTGCCAGACCCAGCATCGATACCGAGGGGAAGACGATCCAATATGCCCGCGTGCAGCCCGGGTTGTTCGACCATGTCATCGAGGAGGTGCGAGACGGCAAGGTCTTCCCGACCCATTGGGCCATGACGGAGCACATGTCACGCGGTACCTCCAATTAAGGGAGATCTCAAATGCTGGTTAATCTTCACGGGCCTTGGTCCCCCCTCGTCGGGCGTCTCGCGCTGCCCCAGATCCCGTACGACAATCCGCTCGTCGTGGGCGCCTTTTTCTTTTCGCTTGCGATTGCCGTGGCGCTGGCAGTCGGCGTGACATCCGCCGGCCGGTGGGGATATTTGTGGCGCGAGTGGCTGACGACCGTCGACCACAAGAAGATCGGTGTCATGTATATCCTGGTCGGTATGGTGATGCTCTTCCGTGGCTTCATCGACGCCGTGATGATACGCACCCAACAGGTCATGGCGGTGGGCGCCCACTCGGCGGGCCATCTCGGCGCCTTGCATGGGTACATGCCGCCTTTCCACTTCGACCAGGTCTACAGCGCCCACGGGGCGATCATGATCTTTTTTGCCGCCACGCCGATTCTGGTGGGCCTGATGAACATCGTCGTGCCCCTACAGATAGGGGCCCGCGACATGGCCTATCCGTATCTGAACGCGGTAGGCCTGTGGCTGACCGTCGCGGCAGCGGCCCTGGTGATGCTGTCCCTGTTCGTCGGCGACTTCTCCCATGCCGGGTGGATCGGCCTGACACCGCTCACGGAGTTGCCATACAGCCCGGGCGTCGGCGTGGACTACTGGCTTTGGTCCGTACAGATCAGCAGCCTTGGAACGACCTTGGGCGCCATCAATCTCATCGCGACCATCATCAAGATGCGTGCCCCGGGTATGCGCTGGTCTCGGCTGCCCATCTTCAGCTGGACATCACTGTCGGCCAACATCATCGCGGTCACGACCTTTCCGGTGCTCACGGCGGCCTTGCTCTTATTGACCCTGGACCGCTACCTCGGCACCCACTTCTTCACCGCCGGCATGGGCGGCAACCTCATGCTCTACACGAATCTATTCTGGGTGTGGGGGCATCCGGAGGTCTACTTCCTGGTGCTGCCGGCTTTCGGCGCGCTATCCGAGATCATTCCGACCTTCTCCGGGAAGCCCTTGTTCGGTTATGCCACCATGGTGCTGGCCTCGTTCGGGATCGCCGGCATTTCCTGGACCACGTGGTTGCATCACTTTTTCACCATGGGTGCGGGGCCGAGCATAAACACGTTCTTCAGCCTTGCGACCATGACAGTAGGCATTTTCACGGGCGTCAAGGTGTTCAACTGGGCGTTTACCATGTACCGCGGTCGTCTGCGTTTCGATACGCCGATGCTGTGGGCCATGGCAGCAGTGTTCCTGTTGCTCCCCGGCGGTCTCACGGGCCTGATGGTGGCCATGGTGCCCGCGGACTATCAGGTACATAATAGCGTTTTCCTGGTAGCCCACTTCCATAACATGATCGCCGTCATCGCCTTCGCGGCCCTCGGGGCCATCAGTTATTGGTTCCCGAAAGTGTTCGGTTTCAAACTCGATGAACCACTGGGAAAGCGGGTGTTCTGGTACTGGGTGGCCGGTTCTCTCATGGTCTTCGTACCCATGTATCTGCTCGGCTTCATGGGCATGACCCGTCGCCTGGACTACGTCTCCCATCCCAGCTGGCTCCCTTTGCTCGTCCTTGAGGAGGTGGGCATCGGGCTGTACTGCATCGCTGCCTATTACCAGGTGAAGCAGCTGTATGTAAGTGTCCGGGACCGTCACGTCAACCGGGTCGGCGCCGATGCCTGGGGCATGGCGCGGAGCATGGAATGGATGACCCATTCCCCCGTGCCTTTCTACAACTTTGCCGTCACGCCACGGGTGCACGCCAGAGACGAGTGGGCTTGGCGCCGCGAGCAGGGGCTCACCAGTCTGCACCCCGATGGTTTTCAGGACATCCATATGCCGAAGAACACGGCAGTGCCACTCATTCTGGGCGGTCTCTCCTGTGCGTTGGGCTTTGGGCTGGTGTGGCGCATCTGGTGGCTGAGCGCGGTGTCCCTGGCGGCGATCATGGGGACGGTGATCGCCCGGGCCTTCGAAAAAGACACCGACTATGTGATTTCAGCCGTGGAACTCGAACGACTGGACGCCGGCCACGCGGCCTCGTCACCGGAGCCTCAAACGGTGGGTATCGTTGCCGGCGGCGGCCTCGCCTCACGCCAGGCGCCATCGAGCCGCCATCCCGGCGACTAGCGTGTCGTAGACGCAGGATACATTAGCCATTTTCAGGGGAGAACCAGCATGACTTCACGCACTACGGAAACCGTGGAGCCGGGCGAAATCGTTCTGTGGGACGCGAGGCACGATAGTCACGATCGGATCGCAACCCGCACGTTCGGGTTCTGGCTCTACATGTTGAGCGACGCCATGATCTTTGCGGCGCTGTTCACTGTCTATGCGATACTCGGACACAACTACGCCGGCGGGCCCACCGCGGCGCAGATTCTGCACCCCGGCCGCGCGTTGATCGAAACTCTGGTGGTGTTTACGAGCGTCCTTGCGTTCGGGCTGGGCATGTCGGCACTGAAGCACGGAAATCGCTCGGCGGTGCTGAACTGGATCGCCGTCGCCTTCGTGCTCGGCGTGGCCTTCGTCGGGCTGGAAATCCAGGCGTTCGCCCACCTCGCGAATCACGGTATCGTACCGCAGCGCAGCGCCTTTCTATCCGCCTTTTACACCATCGTACTCACGCACGGCCTACACATGGTGTTCGGACTCTTGTGGATGGCGGTGATGGCCGTGCAGGTGCTGCGCGATGGATTCACCGACAACGTCGTCTATCGCCTGCTCAATCTGCGAATTTTCTGGCACTTCCAGGCCGTCATATGGGTGTGCGTGTTCGTCTTTATCTATCTCTAAGGAAACGTCCGATGAACAACTCTGCTCAAAATGCCCTGCATCATCCCGAAGTGCAAATGGCCCGTGCGCCCGGTTATGTGGCCGGATTCTTGATCGCTTCGGTACTCATGGTCATTGCATTCGTCTATGGAACCCGGAATGGACTGCCCACAACGGAACGCGACACGGTGCTCGCCGTAATCGCCATCGTCGCGATGACCATCCAGTCCTTTCTGCTTTTCCACCTTACTCTGTCAAAGACCCAGCGCTGGCACACCGTGGCGTTCGTGCTCACCATTCCCCTGTTTGCCCTGCTGGTAGGGCTGTCCATGTGGATGTTCCACGCCCTGGCCTTACGCACCATGATTCCGGGCTTGCATTAAGAGGGGCCGCCCTATCGAACCGCGAATGCGATAAGACGCACTTGCGGAAAGCCACCTGGGGCGGCCGGCGTCTTTCGAAAGCGACGCATCCCCCCGCCCCGCCATCGCCACGGATAAACTGCGGGATCCAATGAGAGAATTCGATCTCGACGACGATGGCCCGGCGGCGCTGTCTGGCAGCGCGCCGCCGGGCAACCTGCCCACCCTGATCAGGGACCTGCTCACCCTCGCCAAGGCCAGGGTGGTCTCCCTGCTGGTGTTCACCGCCATGGTCGGCGAGTTCCTCGCCCCA
>DATFML010000134.1:0-5664 GCA_035266965.1 Gammaproteobacteria bacterium | reverse complement strand
TATCGAAGTCCTCGCCGCCCAGCACCACATGGGCATGGGTGAGATACAGGCGGTCCAGCATGCCGTCGGCTGCCAGGGTATGCATGACCGACGGGCCGCCGATGGCGTAGATGCTGCGATAGCCTTCCTCGGCCAGGGTCCGGATCAGGCGGTGGCCGTCGGCACCGTGACCGCTGCCGGCCAGGCGTACGTCGACACCCTGGTCGCGCAGGGCCGCGATCCGATCGCCGTCGGCGCTCTCGCCGGTGATGACGTACAGCCGGCGATCACCCAGTCCGGTGAGGGTTTCAGGCGGGATATCCAGGCTTGCGCTCAGTACCGCCACGTCGGGTTGCGCTTGCAGACCCTGGTCAAGGCGCCAGCGACGCAGGTCCCCGAAGTCCGGTGAGCTCCCGACCGGCAGCATGTCCTGAGCTTCGCCGATGACCAGTTGACGCAGATAGCGGGCGGTGGTGATCAGCACGTCGGCCTGGGCACCCAGTTCCTGGTACAGGCGCCAGTCCCGCGGGTTGGCGATGGCGGGCGGTACCTGGTGGGTGCGCCGTCCCGATGCGGCGAGTGCGATACGCCCGTCCAGGCTGGTGATGAAGTTGGTGTAGACGAAGGGCCGGCCGGCCTCTCCCCGCCGGTGCAGCTTATGGGCGAGATAACAGCCCTGGAGGGATACCGCCTGCGCGGGAAGCGGGAACAGGTGCAGCAGATCGTCGGTCACGGTCGGCATCCGGTTGTCAGGCGTGGAAGTGGCGGAGATCGTGCGGGCGCATCCCTGTGTTACCAGAATACGCGGCGCACGAGGCCGGTGTTGTGTCGGCGCAGGCCCCGCAGCAGCGCGGTGAACTCCAGTCCGTATCGTTGTTCGAGTTCGTCGGTTTTCCCGCGCAGCGCTTTCAGTTCCGCCGGCGTGATCGGACGTGGCAGCGCCAGGGCGATCACATTGCCGCGTCGCTCCACCGGAAGGCGCAGCACCTGATCGTCGAAGGCGGTGCGCAGGCAGCGGTAGCCCTGTCGGAAGTCGCTGGAATCGGTCGCCCACAGATTCACCGCCAGCACCCCCGCGTCGCTCAGAGCGGCGCGGCAACCGTTGCAGAAGTTGTCGCTGGTGACGCCGGCGGCCAGGCCATGGGCATCGAAGGCATCCACAAGGATCAGATCGTAGCGTGGCTCGCTGCGGGAACGGTGCTGCAGGTAGCCGACGCCGTCGGCGTCGATGACCGTCAGGCGGGATTCATTGCGCAGGGCGAAGTACTCGCGGGCGATGTCCACCACCGCCGAACGCGGCTCCAGCGCGTCGATCCGGCAGTCGGGAAAGTGATGCAGAAGAAAGCGCGCCAGCGAACCGCCGCCCAGCCCCACCAGCAGGGCGCGGCTCGGCGCGTTCTGAAACAGCAGGCATGCGCACATGGCACGCGTGTAGGACAGGGCAAGCGCACGCGGATTGGTGAGCAGCATGCTGCTTTGCTTGGCCGGCGTGCCAAAGTACAGGGTGCGGGTGATGGCGTCGTCGACGACTTCCAGCACACCCATCTCATCATGGCGTCGGCAGATGGTTTCACCGGCGTGAGCTTCCATGACGTCATTCTAACCACCCTGGGCGCACGAGCGCAGCCAGGGGCGCATTCGGATTGGGATGACAGACGTGGCGGCGGGATGGATACGGGCGCCATACGCGGTTGTGGCTGTACCCGCGTATGGCGCGTCAGGGCTTGGCTTTCGGGTCAGGCGGCGGAGCGTTCGTCCTGGCGGTATTCGGCTCCGAAGCGACGGTCGTCCTTCGTTGAGTCTTCGCCGGAAGCCTGTTCGTCCACCGCGTCGGCAAGGCTGATATCGTTGAGGAACCCGTAGATACGGCCGCTCAGCCGGCGCCAGAGCCGCATGCTCTGCGGGACTTCGGCACTGGCGGTATGGGTCGCGTCCGCGCCCGCGGCAGGGCTCTGCACCGCGTCGTCCACCGCTTCCAGGATCTGGGCGATGCTGATCTCGCTGGCCGGCCGGCGCAGGCAGTAGCCGCCGCCCGGTCCACGCAGTCCGGTAACCAGGCCGCTCTTGCGAAGGCGCGCGAACAACTGCTCCAGGTACGAAACCGATATGGCTTGTTCCACGGAGATGTCCGCAAGGGTAACGGGTCCCTGTTTGTGGCGAATTGCCAGCTCCATCATGGCAGTGATCGCGTGACGTCCTTTGGTTGAGAGTTTCATAAGCTAACCCCTTGTGCTGTCGTTTGAAGCACCGTTGACGGACAAAACCCGAGTACTTCACTAGGGAATTATCTTAATAATAGTTGACTGCTTTAGTCAAGATTGGTTCCCCAGTTTTTGGCGGGATTTGCGCCGTTTCCGGCCCGGGCTTCCCAGCCCTCAGAGGGTTAGACACGGCTTGCAGCCGACGTTCCCGGCGGTCTGGCCGCAAGGAACCGCCTTTTTGTTACCATCCGAGGCTCAATAACAACTCATGCCGCAAGGGGGATCCATGACAGCAGATCAAGGGACGGGTCTGGAGCGGCGGTCTCCATCCCAGAACCGCCTGACCGGCCTGGTGGCTTCCCGCAACGAGACCCTGGCTCTGTACGCCGAGCTGGCGCGTCTGCGCCCATTCACCGACGAGCCGTTCACCGCCGAGGCCCTGCAGCAGTTCTGTGAAGCGTTGATCGACTACACAGCCAGTGCCCATTTCCAGCTTTATCGCTACGTGGCGGAACGGCGTGAGCGGCGCGTGGCGGTGCGTGACGTGGCCGAACGCATCTATCCCCGCATCTCGGTGATTACCGAAAGCACCCTGGCGTTCAACGACCGCTATGCCGTGGCAGACCTGAACGAATGCCTGCCGACCCTGGTCGACGACCTGTCGCGTCTGGGTGAGGAACTGGCCGATCGCATCCAACTGGAGGATCAGCTCATCGATGCGCTGATCGGCTGAGGGGATCGGCCAGCGCTTCCAGCGCCGCTGCGCCGCGGCGGTCCAGCCAGCGCCAGGGCAGGGGGACCAGGCCGGGCACCCGCCGCCGGTATTGGCGATAGGGCTCGCCATACAGTGCCAGCAGCTTGCGGTCCTCCAGCTGCGAGCCCACGGCGGCGTACACGGTGATGCACAGGGCGCTCACCAGCCAGGCGGCGTCCATGGGCCGGCTCCACAGGATCAGCAGCCCGAAGAAATACCAGGGGTGGCGCACGAAGCGATGCAGCGGCGAAATGCGCAGCGGCTGGTCGGCGTCGTCGGCGCGCCCGACACCGCTTCGCAGCCCCATGAAAGCCGCCATGTCGTAATAGCGGGTGGCGGCCACAAAGCCCACCAGCCCCACCGCAGTCACCGCCCAGGCCACCCACTTTCCCGCTCCACTCCATTGCCAGAGAAGGGGCCCCCGCAACGCCCACGCCAGCCCCAGCGGCACCGCCAGCAGCACGGTGGCGAGGCCGTTGTACCAGAGCCGATAGCGCCTTCCCAGCGCCGGCCAACGGCCTTCGACCCACTGCTTGAAGCCCAGGGAAGCCAGCAGGGAGTGGAGGGCAAAATATCCGGTCCAGGCCAGCGCCAGGACGATCAGGCCTTCAGTCATGGGCTTTCATGTCCTTTGCGTTCCCTTTATAGTTAACTAATAGTAATATTCTGATATCTAATTAACTCATTGAATTATAAACAGGGTGCTGCGGGCGGCAGGCCAGGGCAACCTTTGTTTGTCTGGGGGAAACGCGCATGGACCATCACAAGACCCTGACACAGTTCATCATCGAGGAACAGCGCCGGGCGCCCGGCGCCACCGGCGATTTCAGTCTGCTGCTCAACGACCTGTTGACGGCCTGCAAGAAGATCTCCTGCGCGGTGAACCGCGGGGGCCTGATCGGGGTGCTGGGGTCGGCCGACACGGAAAACGTCCAGGGTGAGACCCAGAAGAAGCTGGACATCATTTCCAACGACGTCATGGTGCAGGCGCTGGAATGGACCGGCCACCTGGCGGCCATGGCCTCGGAGGAGATGGACGATCCGCTGCCCATTCCCGCCATCTACCCGAAGGGCAAGTACCTGTTGCTGTTCGACCCGCTTGACGGCTCCTCCAACATCGACGTGAACCTGTCGGTGGGCACCATTTTCTCCGTGCTGCGCTGCCCCGACGGCGTTTGCGAACCGCGGGTCGAGGACTTTCTGCAGCCCGGCACCCGCCAGGTCGCCGCCGGCTATGCCATCTACGGCCCGGCTTCCATGCTGGTGCTGACCACCGGCCACGGCGTCAACGGCTTCACCCTGGACCGCAACATCGGCGAGTTCATCCTCACCCATCCGGACATGCAGATTCCAGCCGCCACCCGGGAGTTCGCCGTCAACATGTCCAACCGGCGTTTCTGGGAGGAACCGGTGCGCCGCTACGTGGACGAATGCCTGCAGGGCGAGGCCGGGCCGCGGGGCAAGAACTTCAACATGCGCTGGGTGGCCTCCATGGTGGCCGAAGTGCATCGCATCCTCACCCGCGGCGGCATCTTCATGTACCCCCGCGACAGCCGGCCGGGCTCGGCCAACGGCAAGCTGCGTTTGATGTACGAAGCCAATCCCATGAGCTTCATTGTCGAGCAGGCCGGCGGTGTCAGCACCACCGGTCGCGAGCGCATCATGGAGCTGACCCCCGAGGGTCTGCATCAGCGGGTACCGGTGTTCCTCGGTTCCAGGGAGGAGGTGGAGTGCATCACCGCCTATCACACGGAATACGACAGGACCAAGGGGCAGCAGGTCGCCTGACCGGTTGCGGCACCCGGCCCGACCTGCGCCAGCCCAACCTACGCACGGCGGCGGTCAGGCGATACACTGGCGGGCGTCCCTGAATCACAGTCGGAGCGTCGTGATGCGCCGGATCGATCAGTCCATGCTGCTTGCCCTGGTGGAACGGGCCGAACAGGCGCCGCGGCGCCGCATGAATCTCAATTTCCACCCGACCTCCGACGATCCCGTGCAGCGCCTGTTCAATGCCATCGAACCGGACAGCTACGTGCGTCCCCACCGTCACGTGGATCCGCTGCGCTGGGAGCTGATGCTGGCGGTGCGGGGTGCCTGTGCGTTGCTGGCCTTCGAGGACGACGGCACCGTCAGCGAGCGTGTGGATCTGACCGCCGGCGGCGCCTGCCTGGGCGCCGAGTTGCCGCCGGGTGCCTGGCATACGCTGGTGGCCCTGGAGCCCGGAACCGTGTTCTTCGAGGTCAAGCAGGGGCCCTACCTCAAACCCGCACCCGAGGCCTTCGCGGCCTGGGCGCCGGCGGAGGGTGATGCGCGGTGCGCCGCCTTCGTGGATTGGTACCGCCGGGCCCGCCCGGGCGACCGGCCGCCGTCTCTGGCCTGAGTGCCGGCGCCTGCGCGCACCGGCATCGGTCATGCGCGCCCGGCAAAAATGGTATTCTCCAGTTTGTTTCAGGCGTTGGGGTAACCCATGGCGGACGGACGGTCGGTAGCGGACGACCCACGGGTACGCAAGCGCGCCGAAGAGCTGATGATGGGCGGGCGCTTCGAGGACGCCAGGCGCGAGTTGCTGGCCCTGGAAGGGGAGCATCCCGCCAGCGCCGGTGTCGCCACCCGGCTGGCGGAGCTGGCGCTGCTGGACAACCGTCCCGAGGCGGCCATCGGCTATCTGGACGGCATCGGTCACCAATGCCTGTCGCCCCACGGCCGGTGGGTGCGGGCCCAGAGCCT
>DATFML010000133.1:0-8126 GCA_035266965.1 Gammaproteobacteria bacterium | reverse complement strand
ATTGCACCCTACATCGACTGCGATGCTCGGTGCGACACACGGGATTCCAAAACTCGCTTCGTCTCACGGCGTGCCATTCCCGCGTGCATCGCAGGGTGCGCCGAAAAACCCCGTCCGTGCTTTCCGTGTTTTCCGTGGCGCTTTTGCTTTGGAATTTCTTGGAGTCTTCCGTGGGTTCCGTGGATTCCGTGGCTCTTCGGGATTAGGTCTGGACCGTGCGGAGGGGGGAAGGACGCGTCCGCGGTCGTCGGGCGATTGCTTACGCTCTCCTCGCCTCCATGGCCTCGCCCAAGGCCTTGAGGTCGTCCGCGGTGAGCAGTTCCTCGGCCGGGGACAGGCAGTTGGTCTCTTCGCTGACGATGTGGCCGCGGTAGAGTTTGCAGAACGTGGCCACCCGTTCGGCGAAGGCTTTGATGTCGTCGATGCCGCTGAGGTCCTGCAGGTCGGGCTCGATGGCTTCCCAGGCGGCGGCCATGGTCTGGTGCTCGCTTTCCAGGGCGGCGATGGCATCGGCCAGGGACTTGTCGTGGTGGCGCAGGCGGGGAAACAGGTCCACCTCCTCATCCTGATGATGCAGGGGTGCCGCAGTGGTGAAGTACTTGTGCACCCGCTCGGCCGCCGTGGCCGCTTCCTCGTCGGCGCCTTTCTCCGCCAGATGCAGGGTCAGCTTCTCCAGCGTCTTGCAGTTGGTGAGGATGCGCATGTGGCACGCCTTCAACAGACCGATGGGGTCGTCGAAAGACGGCGCGGCGGGGGCGAACATTTCGAACATGGGGATGGACTCTGATGGGACCAGAAATGATGTAGCGAGGATGCCCCATTGCAGGGCGCAAGGGAAGCCCAGAAAATCTGGGCTTATTGAGCCCTATCTGACCAATGCCGACAGTGCCTTGAACGCCTCGTGCCGCGCATCCCCCAGCCATTCGAACACCACCGACTCGGTGTTGGTGACGATGACGCCGGCGTGACGCAGGCGGCGGGCGGCATTGGAAGCGTTGGCCGGGTCCCGCGAGCAGCAGGCGTCTTCCACCACGAACACCTGATGGCCCTGGGCGTGCAGCTCCAGGGCGGTCTGCAGCACGCACACATGGGTCTCCATGCCGGCCAGCACCACCTGGGACCGGCCGGTGGCGGAAACGGCGGCATTGAAGCCGTCCGCCCGGCAACAGGAGAACACGGTCTTGTCGAGCCGCACCGCCTGGGCCGGCAGGTGGTCGGCGACGTCCGGTTCGGTGGGCCCCAGGCCCTTCGGGTATTGCTGGGTGGCGATCACCGGCACCTGCAGCGTGCCGGCGGTCTGCAGCAGGATGGCGGCGTTGCGCAACACCCGGGCCCGGTCCTCGGACCCCATGGCGCCGGCCAGCCGTTGCTGGACGTCGATCACCACCAGCTGGGCGGTATCGGCGTGGGTCAGGGCGGAGAGGGGGACAGGCAGATCCGTTTCCATGGGCCTATAAAGATAGTTGAAAAGTCTGGGGCGTCATCCGCATGGCCGACCGTGGGTCGGCGCGAGCTCACCGACGGTCGGGCTTCCTTCGTCAACAACGCAGGGTGCAATAACCGAAGGGTAGTGCACCGTTGGTGCCGATTTGGACGGCATTGGTGCAATGCGCTGCGCTTATTGCACCCTACATGGATTGCCGGGTCCGGTGATCTGTTGGACGTCCTGCGTCAGCAAGGTAGGGTGCAATAACCGAAGGGTAGTGCACCGTTGGTGCCGATGCGGACGGTTCGGTGCAATGCGCTGCGCTTATTGCACCCTACATCGATTGTCTGCGGTCGCGGGTCCGGCTGGTGGAGGCGGTCCGACAAACGACACCGGCCTGATTTTGTCGATGGTTGCGTCTGCCGCGTCAACCGAATCCGCGCACAGGCCCAGCCGGCTCGCCTACTTCAACCACGCATTGATGGCCTTCACGTCGGCCCGGCGCAGGGTGCCGGCGGCCTGCTTGAGCTTGAGCGTGTTCAGCAGGTAATTGTAGCGGGCCTGGGAGTAGTCCCGCTGGGCGCCGTACAGGGACTGCTGGGCGTCCAGCACGTCCACGATGGTGCGGGTGCCCACCTGAAAGCCGGCCTCGGCCGCCTGCAGGGCGGTCTTGGCGGAGGTCACCGCCTGCTTGGAGGCCTTCACCTGGCTGATGCCGGTGATCACGCCCCGGTAGGCGTCCCGGGTCTGGCGGGTGGTGCTGCGGCGCACCTCGTCCAGCTTGTCCCGGGCGGCCTGGTACCGGAAAGCGGCCTGGCGGGTGCGCGAGTTCACTATCCCGCCCTGGTACAGAGGCACGTTGAGCTGCAGGCCGATGGCGCTGTCCGCCTCCCGGCGCTGGCCGAAGGCGCCGCCGGTGGAGGTGTCGCCGTAGCTGCCCACCACGTTCAGAGTGGGATAGTGTCCGGCGCGCTGGCGCTGCACTTCCTCCTGGGCGGTCTGCATGGCCGCCTCGCTGGCCAGCACCGACAGGTTCTGGCGCTGGGCGGTGCCGACCCATTTCTTGGGCTTGGCCGGCGTCGGGGCGATCAGCTTCATGGCGTCGCTGACGCCGGCCAGATGGGAATAGCGCTGGCCGGTGATCTCGGTGAGGGCTTCGCGGGCCGAGGACAGCTTGTCCTGGGCGGAAATCACCTGGGTCACCGCCTGGTCGTAGCGGGCGCGGGCCTCCTGCACGTCGGTGATGGCGCTCAGGCCGACCTTGTAGCGCTGCTGGGCCTGCTCGAGCTGGCGGCCGATGGCCTTCTTCTCGGCCTTGGCAAAGCCCACGTTGTCACGGGCACCCAGCACGTTGAAGTAGGCCTGGGACACCCGGATGATCAGGTCCTGGTCGGTGGCCGCGTACTGGGCCTCGGCCTGGCGGATCTGGCTGTCGGCCTGTTTGAGCTGCACCATGGCCGCCTTGTTGTACAGGGGCTGGGTGAGGTTCAGCGAGTAGCCCTTGTTTGTGTAGTAGAACGGGTGGGGTGGAAGAAATTGGGGGTTGCTGCTGGATTTGATGTTTTGCTCGTTGCGCGAGTAATCGGCGCTCAGGCCCAGGTTGGGCAGCAGCCCGGCGCGGGCCTGGGGCTTGGCTTCCAGGGCGGCCTGGCGATTGGCCGCCGCCTGTTTGAGTACCGGGTCGCTCTGCTGAGCCTGATCGTAGACCTTCAGCAGGTCTTCGGCATGGGCCGGTGTAAGGGCAACCAGAGCAACCGTGAGCAACAACCAGCGCATTGCGTATCCTCTGTTTTCTTCTTACTTAATACGTTGCCATGTCGCGATCGACCTCCCGGGCCCAGGCTTCGATGCCCCCCGTGAGGTTGATCACGTCCTTGAATCCCGCGTGTTCCAGATAGTATGCCACCTGGTAGCTGCGGATGCCGTGGTGGCAGATGACGACGGTGGTCTGGTCCGGGTCCAGCTCGTTGCAGGCGGTCGGAATCCGGCCCATGGGCAGCAGGCGCGAGCCTACGATGTTGCAGATCTCGTATTCCCAGGGCTCGCGCACATCGAGCAGCAAAGGCGGCGTCTCGGAAGACTCCAGGGTATTGCGAAGCTCTGTCGGTGTCCAATGACGCATGTGGAAGCGCGGGCGCGGGCCCGGCTCAGAATACGAAGGGCTGGGGCTTCTCGGCGTGGATCAACGCCGGAATGGAGGTCTCGAACAGGCTTTCCCGCGCCCACTGGTCCGGTGCCACGCGGGTGATCAGCAGGGCCTCCATGACCGGCGGCTTGCCGACGATCACGAACAGCCGCCCGCCCACCGCCAGGGCGTCGTGAAAGCCCCGGTGCAGCTCCGGCAGCGAGCCGGTCACCGCGATGCAATCGAAGCGGCTGTTGGGGTCCCAGCCGGCGGCGGCGTCCGCCACCCGGTATTTCACGTTGCGGATGCCCGCCAGCGCGGCCTTTTTCTGGGCGGTGAACTTGAAGTCCTCGAACAGGTCCACGCTCAGCACCGACCCGGCCAGACGTCCCAGGCAGGCGGACAGGTAGCCGCTGCCGGTGCCCACTTCCAGCACCGAATCGCTGGGCTGCACGTCCAGCGCCTGCAGCAGCCGGCCCTCCAGCTTGGGGGACATCATCACCTGGCCGTGGTCCAGGGGCAGGTTCAGGTCGCTGAAGGCCAGGTCCCGGTAGCGCTCGGGCACGAAGTCCTCCCGGTGCACCGCCGTCAGGGTGTCCAGCACCCGCTGGTCGAGCACGTCCCAGGGGCGGATCTGCTGCTCGATCATGTTGAATCGGGCCTGCTCGACGTTCATATCGCTCATCGCTGCGGACACCTTGGACTTACCGGGATTTCAGAGGACGAGTAAGGGTACGGGGTTTGTGAAGTGCAGGCAAGTGTGCAGACCCTCCGGTATCAAGGTCGAATACTCACTGAATCAACGGTTTCCGGTCCCGGCGCCTTGCAAACCCCAGGGGCTTCCGCTACCTTTGCGCAATCGGCTAGGGGTGTCCCCGCATGGGGCTGAGACAGACCCTTTGAACCTGATCCGGGCAATACCGGCGTAGGGAAGCTGAACCATCAGCGCTCACCCTCCCTCGACGGTCATCCCGCATCGCCATGCCACCGGAGGGGCAAATCCCATGAGCGCCATCCCAGAGGAATTCGTCCGCAAGACGGCCCGGGTATCCGAGGACGTCACCCGTCCGTTTCCCAACTCCCGCAAGATCTACGTCACCGGCTCGCGGCCCGATGTGCGCGTGCCCATGCGGGAGGTCGCCCAGGCGGCTACCGCCGCCAGTATGGGCGCCGAAGAGAACCCGCCCATCACCGTGTATGACACCTCCGGGCCCTACACCGACCCGGACGTGAAGGTGGACCTGCTCGCCGGCCTGCCGGCCCTGCGCCAGGCCTGGATCATCCAGCGCGGCGACACCGAAGAGCTTGCCGGCCCCACCTCCGAGTACGGCCGCGCCCGGGCCGAGGATCCGGACCTCGCGCATCTTCGCTTCGAGCATATCCGCCGCCCGCGCCGGGCCCGGATCGTCAATGGGGCCGGCGCCAACGTCACCCAGATGCACTACGCCCGCCAGGGCATCGTCACCCCCGAGATGGAGTTCATCGCCATCCGGGAGAACCAGCGCCTGGAGGAGATGCGCGCCGATGCGCGCTACGCCAAGCTGCTCAAGCGCCACTCCGGCCAGAGCTTCGGCGCCGCCATCCCCGAGCTGGTCACCCCCGAGTTCGTGCGCGACGAGGTGGCCCGCGGCCGGGCCATCATCCCCGCCAACATCAACCACCCGGAGCTGGAGCCCATGATCATCGGGCGCAACTTCCGGGTGAAGATCAACACCAACATCGGCAACTCCGCGGTTACCTCATCTATAGACGAGGAGGTGGAGAAGATGGTGTGGTCCGCCCGCTGGGGCGGCGACACCCTGATGGACCTGTCCACCGGCAAGAACATCCACGAGACCCGCGAGTGGATCCTGCGCAACGCCCCCATGCCCATCGGCACCGTGCCCATCTACCAGGCCCTGGAGAAGGTGGACGGCAAGGCCGAGGAGCTGACCTGGGAGATGTTCCGGGACACCCTCATCGAGCAGGCCGAGCAGGGGGTGGACTACTTCACCATCCACGCCGGCGTGCGCCTGGCCTATGTGCCGCTTACCGCCGACCGGGTCACCGGCATCGTCTCCCGGGGCGGGTCCATCATGGCCAAGTGGTGCCTGGCGCACCACCAGGAAAGCTTCCTGTACACCCACTTCGAAGACATCTGCGAGATCATGAAGGCCTACGACGTGTCCTTCAGCCTCGGCGACGGCCTGCGCCCCGGCTGCCAGGCCGACGCCAACGACCGGGCCCAGTTCGCCGAGCTGGAGACCCTGGGCGAGCTCACCAAGAAGGCCTGGGAGCATGACTGCCAGGTGATGATCGAAGGCCCCGGCCACGTGCCCCTGCACATGGTCAAGGAGAACGTGGAGAAGGAGCTGGAAGACTGCTACGAGGCCCCGTTCTACACCCTCGGCCCCCTGGTCACCGACATCGCCCCCGGCTACGACCACATCACCTCCGGCATCGGCGCCGCCAACATCGGCTGGTACGGCACCGCCATGCTCTGCTACGTCACCCCCAAGGAGCACCTGGGCCTGCCCAACAAGCAGGACGTGCGCGACGGCATCATCACCTACAAGATCGCCGCCCACGCCGCGGATCTCGCCAAGGGCCACCCCGGTGCGCAGCTTCGTGACAATGCGCTTTCAAAGGCACGGTTCGAGTTCCGCTGGGAAGACCAGTTCAACCTGGGGCTGGATCCGGACAAGGCGCGGGAGTTTCACGATGAGACGCTGCCCAAGGAAGGGCATAAGGTGGCGCATTTCTGCTCGATGTGCGGGCCGAATTTCTGCTCTATGAAGATTACGCAGGATGTTCGGGAGTATGCCGCCAAGCAGGGGGTTTCCGAGGAGGAGGCTCTGAGGAAGGGGATGGAGGAGAAAGCGGTGGAGTTCAAGGCGAAGGGCAGCGAGCTCTATACGAAGGAATAGGAGGGCGACGGTCCCAGAGCTTCGTGCCCCCTGAATGCGGCTTCCTTCCCACAGGGAGCGCACAGGGAACGCTGTGACCACAAGCCACATTCTTCACATAACGAACAACGACTGGCAGCCTTTGGCTGGGTGCATTGGTCAGATGGTACAGTATCTTCATAGTCCATATCGGGTGGGATCCGGTATCGGTAGCTCTCGCGGCTTTGGTTCTCACACCAATGGTTGTGCGGTCAAAAGCTCGATGGATAGGTTTCGATGGGGGCGAGAATTGGGTTGACGGGTGACGGTCCACCTCACAGAGGAAGGCCGTCATAACACTGCCTTTTCACGGCAAGAGGAATTCGTCGAATAAGCAAGTGGCACCTGCTTTCCTCCAATCCCGCGTCAAATGGCCAAACCGCCAGCGACTTACCAACGTTGCGTGCTGACTGTTCCGAAGACGTATTGTCGGGTCCTTTTACAGCTATGGGACCTACTACAGCTATGACGCCTCGAACATTTCCCAGTCTTCTGCGACCTTCGGAACAGGGAGTTGGGATACCGTCACCAATCTTCAGGCGCTAGATAATCTGTCGCCGCCAGGGTTGGTGTACTTCAGTAGTCCGCTCAGCAACGGCGCATCGGTGGCCATGAAGTCCAGCTCAAGCTGCTGCTGGCGAAGACTTTCGCCGATCAGGTGCTGGACAAAGCCGGCCAGCTGAGTGAGCAGCAGTAGCATCTCCAGGCGTCCGGCGCTGCGAGAGCGTGTGCTGCTCAGGCCCAATCCCACCTGCAGGTTCTTGGTATCACGGAACGATTGCTCTATGCGCATCCGCTGCGCATAGAGATTGACCAAGGATTGAGCACCCAGGTGATCGAGACGGCGGCTGCTTGCCAATAACCAGGGCTCGCGTGCCGCCCGGCCATGTTTGGCACTGGCACGCCCCAGACGCTTGCGGCCATAGATGTTGCGATGATGTCGCCCCTTGTTCGGTCGCTTTGCCAGCACAAAACACGCCTCGACCGGATTGCTGGGCGAATAGGCGCCGTCGCCTAGACAGCGGGCTTTGAGCGAGGCCTGTTGGTAGAGGGACCGTGCCGGCACCCAGGCCCGCTGCGCGCCCAGGCGCACGCGATTTCGACCCCGTATCCGGCCGATCCACGACCAGCCGCACTCCTCGATCAACTGAACCTCCCGGTCTGCTCCAGATTATCATCCGCAGCAGCGTCGAGATCCTTCAGCAGTTCCATCTTCAGATAGGGCGTAGGACCCCACTGCGCTCAATTCCAGTCTGCCCTCATCTTCAGTTCGCATGCCCTAAAACCGTGCTCTGCCCCGGTTTTTGTGGAGCAGTCGCAAACAAATCTGTCTTTTTTGACGTTGACCTTCTATGTCCTTGATCTTCTGAGCAACAACCCTTGAACAAGCGTCCTCCCGCCTTGTCTGACCGTCAGGCGCCAGCGGCGTCGGCCTGTCCCACGGGCAACCTGAACTGATCATTCATTTGCAGCGCTGAGCGGGCTGCGACCCGGCTGTGGCGGTTTGCTGTGTAGGGAGAGCGAAACAGTCAGGCGAGCCCCAGCGGGCACACTTTGCAACGACAGGCGTTGATTGCTGATGAGCGCTCAGGCACCCGCAGTCCCACGTGCGGCCCGCCAACAAAGAAAAGGGCGCTCAACCTCAGCAACA
>DATFML010000132.1:0-7384 GCA_035266965.1 Gammaproteobacteria bacterium | reverse complement strand
AGTGGCCCGGCTGGGCGCCGCCGCTTTTGCCCGTGGCGAAACCCTGCCTCCCGAAGGGGCCGCGCCGGTGTATCTGCGTAACGATGTGGTGCGCCCGCGAGGGAAGTAGCCGGACTGCCTACCCTTGGTGTCCTGTGGTTGAACGGCTGCGGCCCCGCCTTTAGGCTCATTTGCCGAACGCCAACACGAAGGAAACCGTCCCATGGCGGAGTTGAACAAGCCCGTCCGCCTTCTCGCCGACACCGGCGAGAAGGGCAAGATCATCAAGAAGCTGGAAGCGATCCCCGGGGTGAGCCTGGACTTCGAGCCGCTGGATCTGGGTGACTACATTCTCGGCGGCGGGGTGGCGGTGGAACGCAAATCGGCCACCGACTTCATTCTCAGCATCGTCGACAAGAGCCTCATCGACAGCGCCGCCAAGCTGAAGGCGACCTTCGATGCGCCCGTGTTTCTGGTGGAAGGCGACATGTTTGAGGCGCGCTTTCACCAGAAGGCCTTCGACGTACACCTGGCATTGTCGTACATGACGGTGATGCAGCGAATCCCGGTGCTGTACAGCCGTGACGAGGAAACCAGCGCGGCGCTGCTCTATTGCATGGCGGCCGACGCCCAGCACCACCTGGGCAGCGGCATGCCGGAGCGCATCAACAAGCCGGCCATTCGGCCCGAGCTTCAGCAGTACCTGTTGGAGGGGCTGCCGGGCATCGGCAGTTTCGAAGCCGAAGCGCTGCTGACTGAATTCGACAGTCCCGCCCGGGTGTTCGCCGCCAGCGCCGAGGAACTGGCGCAGGTGGACGGGATCGGCCCGGAGCGGGCCGCCCGCATCCGCGAAGTGCTGGACAAACCCTGGTAACCGGATTTGGCGCCGCACAGTGGTTTTTCGCGCGGGTGTGGTGCCCGCATGCCCGGAAAAGGTTGAGACAGTGGCTACTGACGTACTCGATGATGTGCTCGTCGTGGTGGAGGGCAATCCCCACGGCGGGCCTTCGCTGGTGCTGTTTGCGCTGGTGAAGACCCTGTCGGCCCGCAACGGCCAGTACCTGTATCTGCTGAACAAACTACGGGACATTGATCCCGAATTTCGTCAGTTGGCGTACCGGCTCATGGAGCGAATGGCGCAGGGGCACAACCGGGGCGCGGACTGGGACGCGGCGGTGGAACGGATGGAACAGGCCATACGCAATGCCCGCTGAGCCGCTGAGGTGTCTAGAGGACCTGGCCCTTGGCGCGGGCTATCGGGAGCTGCCGGGCGGCTTCTACCGGCCGGTCACTCCGGAGCCGCTTCCTGGCGCTCACCTGGTGAGCTTCAATCCCGAGGCGGCGCGATTGCTCGATCTGGACCCGGCCGAGGCCGGGCGCGGAGAGTTCGCCCAGTACTTTGCAGGCAATCGACCATTCCCCGGCGCTGACCCGATCGCCCTGTGTTATGCGGGCCACCAGTTCGGCGTGTGGGTGCCCCAACTCGGCGACGGACGGGCGATTCTCGTCGGCCAGGTGTGCAACCGCCGCGGCGAGAGATGGGATGTTCAGCTCAAGGGTGCCGGCCGCACGGACTTCTCCCGGGGCGGGGACGGTCGCGCGGTGCTGCGCTCCACCATACGTGAATACCTTTGCAGCGAGGCCATGCACGGCCTCGGCATCCCCACCACCCGTGCACTGTGCATCATCGGTTCCGACCTGACCGTGTTTCGGGAGGCGCCCGAACCCGGCGCGGTCATGACCCGGCTGGCGCCCAGCCACGTACGCTTCGGTACCTTCGAGTGCTTTGCCCATATGGGGCGGGCCGATCTGGTTCGCGCTCTGGCCGACCACGTGATCGCGCTGCATTTCCCGGAGTTGCAGGGACGCGCCGATGGCTACGCCCGGTTCTTCTCCCGGGTGGTGGAGCTCACCGCGACGCTGATGGCCCAGTGGCAGAGCGTGGGCTTCGCCCATGGCGTGATGAATACCGACAACATGTCTATCCTGGGTCTGACCATCGACTACGGCCCGTTCGGTTTCATGGACGACTACGACTCGGGGCTGGTGTGCAACCACTCCGACTTCCGCGGCCGCTACGCATTCGACCAGCAGCCGAAGATGGGACTCTGGAATCTGGTGTGTCTCGGCGAGGCGTTGCTGTGCCTGATCAGCGAGCGCGAAGCCCGCGACGCCCTGGACGGCTATGAGTCCCGCTTTGCCGATCAGTTTCTGTCCCGCATGGCGGACAAGCTTGGCTTGACTGTGGCGCAGGCGGAGGACGAAGCCCTGATCAGCGATCTGCTGTCCCTGCTGCAGGCGCATCGGGTCGACTACACCAATTTCTTCCGCGCTCTCGGCGATTTTTCGACGGCTTCCGAGCACGACGGCCCGGTGGGCGACTTGTTCCCCAATCGGGCGGCGTTCCTTCCCTGGGCGCAGCGCTATCGTCACCGGCTGCGGTCCGAAGGCAGCGACGATGCCAGGCGCCGCAAGGCGATGAATCGCACCAATCCCAAATTCGTGTTGCGCAACTATCTCGCCCACGACGCCATCGTCCGGGCGGTGCGCGAACGCGATTACCGGCAGGTGGACCGCCTGCTGCAGTTGCTGATCCGGCCCTTCGACGAGCACCCGGGCATGGAAGCCTATGCCGAACCGCCTCCCGATTGGGGGCGACGCCTGGCGGTCAGCTGTTCCAGCTGAGTCCGCCATCTTCGGTCGAGGCCAACGCACCTCCAACCGTACAGCCCCTGATCACTCGGTGCTCAGGCCGGCCAGGCAGCTGTCGCAAATGGTGTGTGTGAGCCCCGGCAGTGTCGGTGTGTCGAACAGGCCGAGACGGGCAATCGCTTCCTCCGCCTCCAACCACTGCCCGGTGTCCACCGCGATGCGCTTGCACCAACTGCACATGCGCAGCAACTCCGCGCTGCGTTGTGCAGCGCGCTCCAGCAGAGCCACCGGTGCACGAGGTTCCTGACGCAGCACCCGTCCGGTGAGCTGCAGGCGCTCACCGCCCCCGTCCACCGGCTGGATATCCAGTTGCATGTAGCGGCGCAGCGCCGGTGCGTCGCAGCGAAACGGTATGGTGACCGCGTTGCCGCTGCGACGGGCCCGCGCAAAGATCGCCCGGTACAGATGGCTGGTTTCCGGATCGGCGATGAAGTCCCACAGGCAGCGGTGGAGTACGGCTTCGGTGGTCAACTCCGGGGCATCGTTGGCAATGGCGAAGGCGCACCAGGCATCATTGACGAAAATGATCGAGTCCGCGCCGTCGACGCAGTAGGTGTAGGTCTCGTATTTTGCCCCTGTCGGCATGGCAACACCCGCACCCTGGGAACCTGTGCGTGCCCCGAACGCCGCGATCGGGCGTCACTCCAAGGGTCCTCCGTCGGCGGGCACGGCGCAAGGGTTCCGGGAGGGGGAATAAAAAACGTAAAGAAAACGTCAAATCCCATGCAGGTACGCAAATCGCGCACAAGGCCGGGCAGGCCGCCATAACACGGTTGGAGGAAATGGGACAATGCGTAGCAAAATCAAATGCCTCGGGGTATTGGCTGCGGTGCCGCTGGCGTTGCTGGCCACGTCTGCGGTGCAGGGCGCCGGCAAGGCCGGCCAGGGCCATGACTATCGGACTTTCCATGCCAATGACAGGATCGTCTACGGCAATATCGCCGATTCCTACAAGGCCGATCTGGTGATGTACCTGGCCGGTAATCAGTTCATGGTCATGGAGGATCTGATGAAGGACTTCCAGTCCCGGCACCCGGACATCAAGACCGTCTATGTGGAGACCATTCCGCCGGGCCAGATTCTGAAGGGGCAGCTGTTGAAACAAGGGGTCATAGAAGGCCAGAAGACGGCGCGTAACCCGGACCTGTTTGCCAGCGTCAACCTGGGGCATCTCCAGAAGCTGGCCGCCAAGAACATGATGGATCAATACGTCATCTACACCCACAACAAGCTGGAGCTGATGGTCGCCAGGGGCAACCCCAAGCATATCAAGGGACCCATGGATCTGGCCCGGGACGATCTGGTGAAGTCGCTCCCCAATCCGCTGACCGAGGGCATTTTCAAGTTCTACGGTTCACGGATGTTGAAGGACCTGGGAATTCATCAGAAGGTCACGAGCGGGGCCCAGTGCAAGAGCTGCTGGGCGGTACCGGAAAAAACCTGGTTCACGTCGCGACACCACCGGGAGACACCGTACCGGATCGAGCAGGGGCAGGCGGACGTCGGTATCGTGTGGACCACGGAAGTGGCCTATGGCAAATCCCAGGGCCGTCCCATCGATGGCGTCGCGATTCCCGCTCCCCACAACATGCAGGCCAAGGTGGGTTACGCCATTGGTGCCATGAATAAAGGTCGCAACCAGGATAATGCCAGGCGCTTCCTGGCCTATCTGGGTACCGATGCCGCGCAGAACATCTACGCCAAGCACGGCTTCATCAAAGCCAGCGCCGAAGAGCTTACCTTGAAGCCCATCCCGGTGAGGTGACGCAATCGGCGTCGGATGGGCCGCCGCAATGGCGGCCCGTCTGCTTGCCGGTGTTTCCGGCTGCAGGGCCTGTGGCCCACTGCCGGGCAGCCCTGCGTCGTCTGCCCGAGCGGCCCCTCAATAGCCCGGAATCTCCAGCCAGCGGGCCCATGACTCGAACAGCTTCGTGTCCAGGGCGGCAGCCACCGAACGGGGTGCCAGTTCGGCGCTGAACACCGCGTCGCCGCCCAGGGTGACGCAATGGCCGGCGCATTCGTTCAGTATGAGGTACCCCGCGGCATAGTCCCAAAGCCGCTGTCCGCCATGCAGGTAGATATGGCCTCGTCCGCAGGCGATCCAGCACCAGTCCAGGGCGACCGCACCGAAGCTGCGTTGAGACCCGAAAGGATGCTCAGCCGCAATGCGTCCGGCCAGTTCAGGTGTGAGCCTCTTGAGATCCACCAGGGCAAGGCAGTCGGCCAATGCGGGGGCTGCTGAGGTCGATGTGGGCAGCGCCCGGCCGTTGAGCCGCGCGCCGTCATCCTTGCGGGCTGTGAAGCATTCGTCCCGCACGGGGTCGTAGACCAACCCGAGCACCGGCATGCCTCCCGCCAGCAGCGCCAGCGACACGGCGAAATAGGGGACACCGTGGGCGAAGTTGCGGGTACCGTCCAGCGGGTCCAGGCACCACAGCATCCCGGCGTCGCTTTCGAGCAGACTGCGTTGGCGGTCGGCAGGCATTTCCTCGCCCAGAAAGGCGATGGCCGGCCAGCGTTCGGATAACGCGGACTGCAGCCTGTCCTGCATCCCGCAATCGGCCTCGGTGACCAGGCTGCGGTCGTCTTTGTATCGAAAGCCCGTATCCCCGAAACGGTCCAGCAGTTCGGTACGGGCCAAGGGCACAACAATGTCGATCAGGGTATCGAGGTCGGGCGGATTGGCCGGAGTATCGTTCATGGCAGTGACGGCGCGCCCGTCACTCCGCCAGGCCGATGGAAAACATGGTCTCCAGGTCGTGGCGGGAGTAGGCCTTGAAGGCAATGAGCGTCTCGGTGTCCCGAATGCCCTGGGCGGCCTGCAGGTGATTGGTGACCAGATCGGCCAGCTCCTCATTGGTTGCGGCGCGGATGACCGCGACCAGGTCGAAGCGTCCGCCAACCGAGTACACCTCGGAGATGCCCGCCATGTCGGCGAGCTGCTCGGCGACGTCGTTGACGCGGCCCCGTTCGGTCTTGAGCAGGACAATGGCAGTGACCATGAAGTGGCTCCTTTGAAGGTTGCTGTCGATGGATCAACGTCGGTCGATGGACGCGGGTTTGCCGGGTTCCACCGGCGGACGGTTGTCCGCACGCCAGGCGTCGGTCGTGCCGACCGCGACGCGGCGGCTGACATCTGCCGCTACAGTGCGCCGCTGCGCTGCAGCAGTCGATATACGGCATCGGCCAGCTGCCGGTAGCCGCGCCCGTTTGGGTGCACCCGGTCGGATTTCCATTGGCGGTGGGATTCCAGTTTCGCCAGTATCTGTCCATCGTAGGGGACGTGGAAGCGCTCCGCGAGTCGCTCGTACACAGGGGCGGCGTGCAGACCGAACAGTGCCGGCTGCGGGACACCCAGCAGAAGGACGGGCACCTTATGGTGGCGGGCCGTGTCCAGCATGACGACCAGGTTGGCCGCCAGCGTGTCCGGGCTGCGGTGGCGCAGCAAATCGTTTCCGCCATGACAAAGCACCAGCAGGTCCGGGTGGTAGCGTGCCAGCACGGCCGGCAGGCGCTCGGCTCCGGCGCCGCTCAACTCACCGGGCACGCCGGCATTGATGACCCTTCGCCCCGTCAATCGGGCCAGCTCTGCCGGGTAGCTGTGCTGCCGGTCGGCGCCGGTTCCGTAGGTCAGGCTGTCACCGAAAGCGACAATGACGGCGTCGGGTGCCAGCGGCGCCAGCTGCGGCGGGTGCTGTGCGCAACCGGTCAGCAGGGCCAGCATCGCGGCCGGCAGGAGCACGTTCAACAGCAGATGCAGTGCGGGGCGGCGGATCAATGGCGCCACCACAGCGAGGCTTCCGGCACATAGGTGACGATGGCCAGCCACACCAGCATGATCACCAGAAACGGTACAGCGGCCCGGAACAGCGACAGCACCGGACGGCCGAAGCGCTGGCTGGCGATAAACAGATTGATGCCCACCGGCGGGGTGCTGTAGCCGATTTCCAGGTTGGCCAGGAACAGGATGCCCAGGTGGATGGGATCGACACCGAACCGATGGGCCAGGGGCAGGATCAGGGGGACCACCACCACGGTGGCGGAGAAGATGTCCATCATGCAGCCCAGCGCCAGCAGAAAGACGTTGAGCAGGGCCAGGAACGCCAGTTGGCTGTGAATGGAGCCCTGCAGCCATTGGAATACGCGGGTTGGAACCTGGGCATCGATGAGCAGGTTGGTCAGGCCCATGGCGACACCGAGGATGATCAGTATGCTTCCCACCAGCATGGCGGTCTCCGCCAGCAGACCCGGCAGTTGTCGCCTGAGCTCCAGGGTACGGTGGATGGCGCCTTCCAGAAGCAGCACATAGGCGCCGGCGCAGGCGGCCGCTTCGCTGACCGTGACGTAACCACCGAAGATACCCACCACGATGGCGACCGGCAGCAGCAGATCCCACATGCCCAGACGCAGGGCACTCAGCAGCACCCGGCCCGAGAAGGGCTGACGGGGCATGCGCGCATGAGTGCCCGTGTACACGCTGTACACCGCCAACATGACCAGCAGGATCAGTCCGGGGACGATGCCGGCCAGAAACAGCTTGTTGATGTCCACCCCGGCCACGATGCCGTAGACCAGAATGGCCAGACTGGGGGGAAACAGCAGTCCCAGGGACCCCGACGTGGTGAGCAGGCCGAGGCTGAACCGTTCCCGGTATCCCACCGTCGTCAGCATGGGAAACAGCAGGCCGCCGAGG
>DATFML010000131.1:0-5068 GCA_035266965.1 Gammaproteobacteria bacterium | reverse complement strand
AATCGAAGTTGAAGTAGCCGCTGACCGTATAGGTCGTGCCGGTAAAGGGGTTCGTGGACTGGTGGGTATCGCCGGACAGGTCGTAGCTGACGGAGGTAATCGACGGCGCCGGGCCCTCGCTGCTGCCGTAGGCCAGGGTATAGAAGCCGGTGTTCACCGTACCTAGGGCGGCCCCGTAGGAGGCAGCCCCGTTCGCCTGCGCTGTGACGCTTGCCGCCATCGCCGGCTGTACATTCAAGATAGCCAGGGTGCCGACAGCGACACCGGCGAGCGCGGACTTCAGGCACTTGCTCATAAGAAAACCTCCGACATGCGAGTCTGTCTGTTGTTTTTCTTCTGCAATTCCGCTGATTCGACTGCCCAGCTTGGGAAACCGGTCAAATAACTGACCAGACCCCATGCAAGTCTGATTCCAAAATGCACATCTTTATTTATAATCAATCTATTACACAGATCCAGAAGCCTTTGTCGGTACCCGCCAACAACGCCGATGTAATAAATACCGACAGCACCCCTTAGCGAGGAGGGGTGGTTTGTTAGCAATTATGCCTACTACCCCAATAGATTATCAGGACTTTTTAAACTTATTCACGAGGAGTCAATCTCGTAAAGTTTCTCGACATCACGCGGCCCTACGGTTGCCGCATCGACACCTGCGCCAAGGGCACGGGGCGTCAGCCGGTGGACTGGCGTGCCGCCGATGCCAGTGATACCGTCGCGCCTCGCACCAACACCCGGAGCCAGCGATGACCGCTTCGCCCGACAATGACCAGGGAGGACCGCGTCTCGTGCTGGCGTCCACCTCCCCCTTCCGCCGGGAGTTGCTGACGCGCCTGGGGCTGCCCTTCGAGACCCTCTCCCCCGAGGTGGATGAACAGGCCCTGCCGGACGAGTCCGCGGCCGCCCTGGTACGCCGGCTGGCCGAAGCCAAGGCGCGGGCCGGCGCGGCTGTGGCCACCGACGGCATCATCATCGGTTCCGACCAGGTGGCGGTTGTCGACGACCGGATTCTGGGCAAACCCGGCAGCCATGAGCGGGCACAGGCCCAGTTGGCACAGCTCTCCGGCCGCCGGGTGACCTTCCTGACCGGCCTGTGCGTGCTGGCCGCCCGCAGCGGCGATCTGCAGTGCGACGTGGTGCCGTACCGGGTATGCTTCCGAGCGCTTACCGCGGACCAGATCGACCGCTACCTGCGACGGGAGCAGCCCTACAACAGTGCCGGCAGCTTCAAGTCCGAGGGACTGGGCATCGCCCTGTTCGAACGCATGGAAGGCGAGGATCCCACCGCTCTCATCGGCCTGCCGCTGATCCGCCTGTGCACCATGCTGGAAACCGCCGGCATCGCGGTACTCTGAGGGGAAGATACCCGCTGCGGCTCAGACGGCCGCCAGGCGTGCCAGGTTCCCGTCCAGCCATGACACCAACCGGTCGATGCGCTCCAGACAGTCCAGGGGGCCGTGCTCGCGCAACCGCTCGGGAGCATGCACCCCGTAGCCCACGGCCATGGCATCCACCCCCGCCCTGCGCGCCATCACCATATCGTATTCGGTGTCCCCGACCATCAGCGCCCGATCCGGCGTCACATCCAGGACCGTCATGATTTCCTGCAGCATGAGCGGATCGGGCTTGGAACGGGTCTCGTCCGAACAGCGGGTGGCGTCGAACAGCTGCCCGAGCCCCGTTTCCACCAACACCTTGTCCAGGCCCTGCCGCCCTTTGCCGGTGGCCACTGCCAGCAGGTAACCGCGTTCCCTGAGCTCGTTGAGCGTGTGCTCCGCGCCCTCGAACAATTCCGAGCCTGTGCCGGAGCCAAGCCAGTGATGGCGGTAACGTTCCACCATGCGGGCGTGGAACCCGTCGTCCTGTCCGGGAAACAGCCGGTCGATGGCTTCTTTCAGGCCCAGACCGATGATGTCGCGGATGCGCGGCGGCTCCAGAACGGGCAGACCCATGTCCACCATGGCCGCCTGCATGCAGCGCACGATCTGGGCCTCGGAATCCATCAACGTTCCGTCCCAGTCAAAAATCAGCAAACGGTAGTCGGGTCGTTTCATTGCAGTCAGCTGCCACCTCGGGCTTCGATGGGTCGGGGCGCCGGCCGGCGGGCCTTCTCCAGGGTGTCCAGCACGGCCCGCAGGTCCGGCGCCAGTGGCGCGCTCACATGGATCTCACGGCCGGTGTCCGGCTCGGTGAACGCCAGTGAATGGGCGTGCAGGAAGAGCCGCCGCAGGCCCAGGGATCGCATCGTCCGATTGAACGCCTCGTCACCGTATTTGTCGTCACCGGCGATCGGATGTCCGCAATGGGCCCCGTGCACCCGGATCTGGTGGGTGCGACCGGTGCCCAGGTCCGCCTCCATCAGCGTCGCCTGACCGTATGCCGTCAGCGGACGAAACCGGGTCTGCGCGGTCTTCCCGGTAGGGTCCACACGCACCATCCGCTCCCCGCCGCGCAGTTGATTCTTGCGCAGCGGCGCATCCACCCGGCGTGGGCCGCCCTGCCAGTCTCCCATCACCAGAGCCAGATAGCGTTTCTCGACGCCGCCGCTGCGCAGCAGTTCGTGCACCGCCCGCAGCGCGCTGCGGCGCTTGGCCACCAGCAGGCACCCCGATGTCTCCCGGTCCAGCCGATGGGCCAGCTCCAGAAAACGCGCCTGGGGCCGCAGGGCCCGCAGCGCCTCGATGGCGCCATGGCTCACACCGCTGCCGCCATGGACGGCCAGGCCGGAGGGCTTGTTCAGCACCAGATAGCGGTGGTCTTCGTAGAGAATGGCCGCTTCCAGCCCCGGCCGGACCGGTGCCGGCCCGCCAGCGCCGCTCGCGGCGGTGCGCACCGGTGGGATGCGGACCTTGTCGCCGGCGCAGATACGATAGTCCGGCCCGGCGCGCCGCCCGTTCACGCGCACTTCACCGCGCCGGAGAATCCGATAGATGCGGCTGCGCGGCACGCCTTTCAAGTGCCGCATCAGAAAGTTGTCGATGCGTTGATCAGCATCCTCCGAGGCGACTTCCACGATGCGGACCGCGCCCGGTTTGGTGGCGGGCTGGGACATGGAGGCATAATATCAGGTTCCCGGGGGCCGTGCTTCTAACCAATTGATGCACCGAGGTAACGCTGATATATTAGCGCTGCGAATACACGCGTCAGCTGCCGGCGGAGCCGCCGGTGGCCGGACCGCTCCGGGGGACGGCTCAGGGGGGAGCATTTTTCCCGCACCGCTCGGCCGGAGCAACGCGACCGGAAGCGGCAGTGGGGCGGCAAACAGCACGCCGCCACCCTCTCCGGAGGGAAGCCCACACAACGGACAATGGGCCGACTGTCGACCGGGTAGATCGCCGCAATACCTATACGGACGGTTCCCGTGTTTCTAAGGGTATGGAACCATGATGATTTGGAACTGCTTCCTTTTAATTAATCTGGATACCAGCGCTCCCATGACTGCTGAGTGCGTGTATCGGGCGAACCGGTGCATCCAAGCCGGGATGATCGTGCTGTTCTGCGTGCGCGGAACGGTGATGGTTGTCCCATGCGTGCTTGGAGCCGTCGTTCACCGCGCCCGATCTGACACCGGCGGCAGGGTCGAGCGCCTGAGAGAAGGGACATATGAAGAGAATGTTAATCAACGCAACTCAGCCGGAAGAGTTGCGTGTCGCGATGGTGGATGGCCAGAAACTCTACGATCTTGATATCGAGGTCCCGTCACGGGAACAAAAGAAGTCCAATATCTATAAAGGCAAGATCACCCGCGTTGAGCCCAGTCTCGAGGCGGCCTTCGTGGATTACGGCGCCGAGCGCCACGGCTTTCTGCCTCTGAAGGAAGTCGCCCGCCAGTATTTCCGGGGCGAAGCGGGCAAGGGCGGGCGCGTCAGCATCAAGGACGCCCTGGAGGAAGGCCAGGAACTGGTCGTGCAGGTGGAAAAGGAAGAGCGCGGCACCAAAGGCGCCGCCCTCACCACCTTTATCAGCCTGGCCGGGCGCTACCTGGTGTTGATGCCCAACAACCCCCGCGCCGGCGGCGTCTCCCGCCGCATCGAGGGGGAGGAACGCAATCTCATCCGCGACGCCATGGCCGCCCTGGATATCCCCGAGGGCATGGGCCTGATCGTGCGCACCGCCGGCGTCGGACGATCCGCCGAAGAGCTGCAGTGGGACTTGAACTATCTTCTTCAACTATGGGGATCCATTGAAAAAGCGTCCACCGAACGCTCTGCGCCTTTTCTCATCTACCAGGAAAGCAACGTCATCATCCGTGCGCTGCGGGACTATCTGCGCGGCGATATCGGCGAAATCCTGATCGACGATGCCACGGTGGTCCGGCAGGCCCGCGACTTCGTGCAGGCGGTGATGCCCCACAATCTGAACAAGCTCAAGGAGTACCAGGACAGCGTACCCCTGTTTTCCCGCTTCCAGATCGAAAGCCAGATCGAGTCCGCCTTCCAGCGGGAGGTCACCCTCCCCGCGGGGGGCGCGATCGTCATCGATCACACCGAGGCGCTGACGTCCATCGACATCAACTCGGCCCGTGCCACCAAGGGCGCCGACATCGAAGAGACCGCCCTCAACACCAATCTGGAGGCGGCGGACGAAATCGCCCGCCAGCTGCGCATCCGGGACCTGGGCGGACTGATCGTCATCGACTTCATCGACATGGCTCCCACGCGCAACCAGCGGGAGGTGGAGAACCGTCTGCGCGAGGCCCTGAAAATGGACCGGGCCCGGGTTCAGGTGGGTCGCATATCCCGCTTCGGGCTGCTGGAGATGTCCCGTCAGCGCCTGCGCCCGTCCCTGGGGGAGTCCAGCCAGATCATCTGTCCGCGCTGCAGCGGGCATGGTTTCGTGCGGGGCGTGGAGTCCCTGGCCCTGTCGGTCCTGCGCATCGTCGAGGAAGAAGCGATGAAGGAGCGGACGACCCGCGTGGTAGCCCGCCTGCCGGTGGATGTGGCCACCTACCTGTTGAACGAGAAGCGCCAGAATCTGCATAGCATCGAAGCCCGTCACCACGTCGCCCTGGCGCTGGTTCCGACCCCCCATATGCAGACACCGCACTACGAAATCCAGCGTATCCGGG
>DATFML010000130.1:0-15266 GCA_035266965.1 Gammaproteobacteria bacterium | reverse complement strand
TAGGCGTCGGCGCGCAGGCGCATGAGCTGGCCGTTGCCCTGATAGGTGTGACTGGCGAGGTTTCCCGAACTGTTGCAGTCGGCGTAGCTGGCCCCATTGGTGGCAAGGTCCTTGGTGCAGTTGCCGGGGGACACCTTGGCGCCGGTGTTATGGACCACCTGGGCGCTGGAGGTGGAACCGGTGGGTCCCACCATCTGGAAAATGGCCGAGTAGTCGCAGTCCGAAACCAGCAGGATGGTACCCACGGTCAGGTCGCTGGGCGCCGCCAGCGTGAACGTGGCCGAGGTCGGGTCGTGGTGCGTGATGATGTACTGATGGCTGTCGTCGCCTCTCACGATCGTGACTGCATCGGTGCCTGACAGCACGTCCGCCGAGAATTCGCTGGGAAAGGCGGTGGCGGCGTTGTAGCCCAGGATCGGCTTGCTTAGATCGAAGTACCAGGGCAGGGTGGCCGTCTTCAGGACGTTGGCCAGCTTGGTGCTGCGGGCCCCGCAGCCGCTGTAGCCGGCCATGCGCACATCGCGGGCCAGGAACTGCATGGCGTAGCGCCCGTTCTCCTGCACCTGGGAGGAGGCCTGCTGGATGCGGTAGCCGCGTTTGCTGTTGACGTACACCTGGCCCACGCCGGCCATCAATATCAGGCCGATGACCATGGCCACCATCAGCTCCACCAGGGTGACGCCGCGCATGGAGGATCGGAAAGAGCGCCTGGCAGTCATACCTGGGACCTCAACCGGAACGAAGAATTGCTGGAACGGCTGAGGGCCTTCTTGGCGGCATCCCAGCTCAGGTCGTCCCACTGAATGGTGATGGTGTAGGTGCGCTGCCCGGTGGCCGTGTCGGTGAAGGAGATGGACGCCTTGCCGCCGGGCAGAGTGTCGGCCAGCTGGGTCTTCCACTGGTTGATGTCGTAGAGGGCCATGTCGTTGCCGTTGCAGGTGTTGCCGGCCTGGCCGCAATCGACCGAAAGCCCGGGTATCGGGTCGTTCAGGCCGCTCTGATAGGCGGAAGTTGAAGTCGCCGTGTCGCGGTTGGCCCGCATGCGGTCCAGAATGTCGTAGGCAAGCTGGGTGGCCTGGCTGTACTGGTAGGCCGAATGGTCGTACTTCAATCCGGCCGTCTGCAGGCCGGCGAGACCCAGCAGCCCGATGGCGAGCACCACCAGGGCCACCAGCACCTCGACCAGCGTGAAGCCCCGGTTCGATTGCCGGGCTGCGGCTGTTCGCTGCAGGCGGGTTGTCGTCCTGTGGGTCATGAGCACGTCACCGTCGAAGAGAGGACCTGCCCGGTGGGCCCGACGGATATCTTCACGCCGCTTTCGCCGGTGCGGCTGGAGTCGCAGACGGTGAAGTCCCCGCTGGAGCCCGCCATGCCATTGGGCAGATACTGGATGAATGTGCTGTTGGCGAACCCGCTGGCGGTGATGGTGATGCCGTCAGGCATGGCGTTCTGGCTGCGCACCACTTCGCCGTTGTCCACGGAGCCGTTGCCGTTGCGGTCCACCAACAGCTTCCAGCCGCTCGCCCAGTTGCTGCCGTCGCAGGACAGGGTTCCGGGGGAGTTGTCCACGCAGACGGTCACCTTGCGACCTTCGCGTATGGCGTTGGCCCGCGAGGCGTTGAGGAAGCCGACCAGAGAGTTGCTCGCGGTGGTGATCCGGTTGTTCAGAATCATGGTCCTGAATCCCGGTACCGCCACCGTGATCAGGATCGTCGCGATCACCACCGTGGTGAGCAGTTCGATCAACGTGAATCCGCGTATTCGTTTCATGGCACTATGGATACCGCCCCGTCCGCCAGGTGTCACGAACTTGACGACGAAGGGTGTAAAATGGCCGACAAACGGACCTGACGGACCGGCAGGCGCGGTTCGGGGTGCCGGATTCGTCCTCCAGGGACGTCTGCGCAACACGGAGCCGGGCCGCCTGCGGGCAGTGCCGGGGGAGCGGACAGCCAGATGACGCAGAACGGGAAACCCGATTGCCTGGTGGTGGGCGGCGGCCTCATCGGCATGCTCACCGCCCGGGAGCTGCAGTCGGCGGGCCTCACGGTGCGGGTCCTCGATCGCCAGTCGGCCGGTCGCGAGGCCTCCTGGGCGGGGGGCGGCATCCTCTCGCCGCTGTATCCATGGCGCTATACCGACCCGGTCACCGAGCTGGCGGCCTGGGGCCAGGAGTATTACCCCCGGCTGGCCCAGGAACTGGCCGCCGAGACCGGCATCGATCCCGAATGGGTGGAAAGCGGCCTGCTGGTGCTTGGGGGTGAGGAACAGGTGCAGGCCCGTACCTGGGCCCAGCACCATGGCGTGCGCCTGGAGTTGCTGGACGAGCCCGGCATCCGCCGCACCGAGCCCGCCCTGGTGGAAACGGAACAGGCCGCCCTGTGGCTGCCGGATGTGGCCCAGATCCGCAATCCCCGCCTGATGAAGGCCCTGCACCGCAGCCTGGAACTGCGCGGCGTGGTCGTGCAGGAGGATGCCGAGGTGCACTCAGTGGTGGAGCGCGACGGACAGGTGGTGGGCGTGCGGACCGGCGCCTGCCTGCTGGAGGCCGAGCGGGTGGTGGTGGCCGGCGGCGCCTGGACGGGAGACCTGTTGGCGGATCTGGGCGTCCCGGTGGCCGTGCGCCCGGTACGCGGGCAGATGATCCTGTTCCATGCCCGTCCCGGTCTGGTGAACCACATCGTGCTGTCCCGCGACCGCTATCTGATCCCCCGCCGGGATGGACGCATTCTGATGGGGAGTACGGTGGAGGAGACCGGCTTCGACAAGTCGACCACGGCGGCGGCCCGCAAGGACCTGTTCCGGGCGGCGGTTCAGCTGGTGCCCGAGCTGGCCGACTACAGTATCGAGCGCCACTGGGCGGGCCTGCGTCCGGGCACGCCGGACGGCGTGCCCTACATCGGGGAGCACCCGCGCATGCCCGGCTTGTACGTCAACGCCGGCCATTTCCGCAACGGGGTGGTGCTGGGGCCGGCCTCGGCCCGGCTGCTGGCCGACCTGCTGCTGGAGCGCCCGCCGGCCCTGGATCCGGCCCCTTTTGCGGTCTCCGAGCACCGGCCGGCGGCCCGACAATAGACTTTGTCTAAGGATGGCCCGTATACTGGACGTATGACAAAAGCGATGATCAGACAGCCGCTTAGCCGCGACGATCTGACCGACCTGCTGCACAGCCACGGCGTCATGCCCACCCAGCAGCGGGTGCAGATCGCGCAGGTCCTGTTCGCCCGCGACCAGCACCTGTCCGCCGATCAGGTGCTTTCCATGGTCAACGAAGACCGCAACCGGGTCTCCAAGGCCACGGTCTACAACACCCTCGGCCTGTTTGCCCGTAAGGGACTGATCCGAGAGGTGATTGTGGACCCCTCCCGGGTGTTCTACGACCCCAATACCCGGGCGCACCACCATTTCTACAATGTGGACACCGGCACCCTGATGGACATCGACGGCGAGGACCTGGCCATCGATCAGCTCCCCGACCTGCCCGCCGGCACGGTGGCCGACGGCGTGGAAGTCATCGTCCGAGTGCGCAACGCCCCCAAGGCCGGCGCCTGACCCGCCCGGAGTTGTCCGTATACCGGCGTTTCTTTATACTCGCCGACCCATGCCGGCGTAGCTCAGTTGGTAGAGCAACTGATTCGTAATCAGTAGGTCCGCAGTTCGAGTCTGCGCGCCGGCACCATAAAAATAGAGAGTTACGAGAGCCCGCCATAAGCGGGCTTTTTTATGGAAAAGGGGACATAGAAAAGGGGACAGATTTATTTCTTGTGAGGCGACCTCTGCGGAAAAGGGGACAGATTTATTTCTTGTGAGGCGACCTCCAGGCTCGTGTAGCTCACTCTTTCAGAATCGATTTCCTGATGAACTGGGCATTGTGAGAAAGCCCCTTTGGTTTCGTCTCAAAACAGACAATCGTGTCAGTTGCCCTGGGCCTGGCAGTCAGGAACGTTTGGCCGCCGTAGGTCGTCGTTGTAGCCGTGCCGTACGTGCTTCCTGAGTACGTAAGCTTTCCCGCCTGGTGACCGGGTCATAAGTAGAGCTTTCTGGCTCAGCGGACGGCTGAGGCAGGGATGCACCGATTTTGGGGAGTGCGGGGACTCACCGGCAGGGTCGAATCGTGCATACCGTCCGCACCTCAGGTCTACCGTCCCACCAACTCCGCGGCTTTGGGAAAGCGCTCGTCCCAACTCGATGCGAAGGCTTCCAATGTGCGGGCCATCTCCGGGTCGATGCGACGCAGAATCTCGAGCCGTTCTTGGAACGTGAGAGCCCCGACAAAAGGCGACGTCTCGCGCAGATGGGTTCCGGCGTCGGTATCGGCTGTTATTGCCGCGACCAGTGCGTCCATGGGGCCGTAGAGCAACCGCTCCCACTCCCCAAGCCAGTCCGGAATGCAAGCCGGACTAAAATCCTTCGACCAGCGGGCGACATTGCCGCGCGCGTAATCAAGCATGGCTTTCGGGTTTGCGCGTAAGCGCTCAGCAATCGCCAAGTGTTCCGCCAACACCCGCTGTGCGATGCGTTGGTGAGTCTGCATGAGTCGTCCCCTCCCCCGTTAACGAGTATATCCAAAGGCGTGAGAAAGAAGCTTCGGCAAGCACCTGTCTATCTGTAGGCGTAGGACTACGCGCACCAGATTGGGCCAGAAAGAAGCCCCGCGTGGTGCGGGCTTATCAGGAAAGGCTCATAGAGTACATCCTGACGATGGCAGGTTCCGATGACAGGATCATGGCGGCTGCCTACGAAAAGCCTCGGCACGAGAGCCGGGATGTGACGTTGCGGGGGCTAGGTAACACTCAGGATGCCTCGCTGGCTTCGCTCGACAGCTGCGACCAGCAGACAACGAGACCGAACGAGAGAGGGCGGATTCGTCCGGCTATTGCAGCGCAGGACTGGAGCCTTATCAGCAAGTCACCACCTGTCCGGTGCCGCTCCCCACTGCAGCGTGGCGGTTGGGATCGGGCCTGGTGAGCTTGGTCGGCGTATTGAAGCCAAGATGGAACCGATTGCGGTCCTGATCAAACGGAGTCAATGACAATCCTGGCTTGCCCGCGGGTGGTTCGTCACCGGCCTCCGCGCCCCGAAGCGGTCAGGTTCTTTGCCTCGCTCGCCATGACCACGTTGGCAAGCCGTCTGGTGCCGGGTGCCGTGGTGGGGAGGCGGCGCGAGCTGCTGTCCATCGCACAATCGGAGATGGGTCGGGGCCCGTATGGACCGGTCAAGATGCGTCCAAGGTGTCGGGCTACGCGCCAATACGTCGCTGCATGCCTCTACAAGGTTGCCCTCGAGGGGCACTGAGTGGTCCTCTTCGGGCTCCGACGTCCGGCCGGGTCAGGCCGCGTGATCGACGCTCAGGCCATGATCGCTCAGTGCAAGCTCCCCATCCAGGATGCGCTTCGCGGTTTCGAAGCGGCGTTGGCCGGCGAAGTGATAGGACACGGCATTGAGCAGGAAGGTGGCCTGGCGGCGGATCTGGCGACCGATGTCAAAGTCGATGAACAGCGGGTTTTCGGGATGCCGGGCGTTGAACCGGCCTGAGCAGTAGGCGCCGTCGTCCCACTGGACGCGGAATTCAACGCGGTCGTAGCCGTTCCTGGGGAATGTGTCGGCCTTTGAGCCGAGCCACTCGGTGGCCTGGGCGAAGCTGGAAAAGTGCTGAGGGGTGGGGGCTGCGGATCCGTCCAGCCGGGTCAGTTCGATGGATTCCACCGGGGCGGGAGCTGTGATTGTTTGCGCGTTCAATAACTTCTTGTCTCCTATAGAGTGGTTGGCGGTTATTAAATCGGACACCGGATGGGGGTATTAGTTTCCCGGATGGCTCGGGGCGGACGACCTGTCGCGGGACACCTGCAGGCTCCTGGCCGTGACACCGCCTGCAGCAAGCGCCAGGAACAGCCAGAGCAGGCAGCCGGCCACCACCGCCAGTCCGGTGCTGCCCTGCAGCGACAGCACGTTCATCATCTGGGCCGGGAGAGGCCCCAGCGCGGCGATCGGGACCGTCATGATGGCCATCGCGCGCCAGAACCGGTCGAACACAAACCGGCGGCGCAGCCACAGGTTGAGCGCAAGCCCGCCGATGACCACCGAGGCCAGCACGGCCGGTCCATACCAGGAGGGGTAGACGGACCGGGTCAGGGTCACCTCGATGGCGGCCAGGGTGCCGAGCCCCGGGGCGGCGAAAAACACAAGTGTTAACAACTCAATCCAAGACATGACAGTGCGCTGCGTCCCGCCTGGCGGGGGTGCGGTGGCGTGGGTTGATGGTTCGACAGCTGAATGTGGCCAGGATTCCGACGGTACGCGTATGGTTCCCGGGAAAAGGGACAGATCGATGTTTCAATTCGTGATGCAAGCCCGACGCCGGGGAGCGGGAACGGCACCGGCCACCCGAGCGCGATTGCCCCTGCGCCCGCACGGACACGACCGGACAGCCCGCTCAGGAAAGCCGTATGAGGGGCACGACCGCAAACCACATGACGAAGGTCAGGGACGCAATCATCAGCCGGTCGAACCTGTGCATGGCGCCGGTCTTGAGGTGGTCCCGCAGCAGCTTCAGGAGCAGCAGCGCATGGATCAGGATCAGGTAGGCCGTCCAACCGAACGGGTCTGACGCCACGCCGGCGACATGCCAGATGAGCGCGAGTGCCGCGGCGAGGCCCGTACATCCCATGGCGAGTTTCACGGTCGCCCTGTGTCCGTAACGTACGGCCACCGTCTTCTTGCCGGCTGTCCTGTCGGCCTGGAGGTCGGGTATGGCCGACAGCGCGATACTCGGCAACACGGCGATCCCCAGTGGGAGGCTCAGGAGCCACGGCACAGGATTCGTCAGGTGACCGCCCTGGAACACGAAACCGCACAACAGCACTCCCGCGCTGTGGGTGAGTGCCACGTCCAATTCGCCCAGCGTCCGGTACACCAGCATCAACGGCGGCACGGTATACCCCAGTGCCAGCACGCCGAAGACCGTCAGGATGGTGGCTCCGGGGAGTACCGATTGCAGGTGCCAGGCCAGCAGACTGCCACCGGCCACGGCGCCGATGAGGACCGCCGCCGCCATCCCCACTTTGAGCTCGCCTTGCGACAACACGCCGTTGACGAGAACCCGGGAGCCGCCGTTGAACGGTCCCGCATTCAGGTTCATGCGGTCCGTCCTGTAGTCGAAATAGTCGTTGCTGAGCACCGTCGCCAGTTCCAGGAAGAACACCACCAGACATCCGACCCAGAAGGCCTCACTGTCGAAGCCCCCCCGGAGCCGCGCGGCGGCCAGGGCACCCACCGCATAACCCAACAGGGACATGGGGTAGAACTGCAGGAGCGCGCCCTGCAGCCAGGCGCGCGCATAGTCGGTCACGACCTGCCGACGACTCAACGGTCCCGAGGCCAGTTCGCGCCCCTGTTTCTCGGCCCGCTGCAGCCACTGTTTTCGTTGGGCTTCGGTGGATCCCTCCACCGGACCGAACACGGTGGTGCGCACGGTACGGACGCCGCAGTAGCCCAGTGTCGCCCGGGCGACGGCATTCAACCCCGGGTTGCGATAGATCCATTTGTAGACCCAGTGGGGCGTGTCCATGGTCGTAATGAGGTGGGCGGTCCTGCCTTCCAGCAGTTTGTCCCAGTGCTGACTGTCCGCGTGGTGGCGGAACGCGAACCCCGGAGCAAGCACGCGATCGAAGAATGCCTTCATGCGGGCCGGCACGCCTCCCCACCAGGTCGGAAATACCAGCACCAGGTGGTCGGCCCAGGTGATAAGTCGTCTTGCGGACTGTACGTCGGTTTCCGTGAGCTGATCGTTAGGGGAAGGGGCGACGACGTCCGGCTCGAATGCCATATCCCCAACCCGCAGGACGTTGACGGCTCCGGTCGCGTCCCGGGCACCCTTTGTAAAGGCTTCGGCAATGGCACCGCACAGACTTGTTTCCCGGGGGTGCCCCAGGATTACCAGTACGTTCATAGCTGGCCTCTTTGTCTGTCCCTGTTCGACCCGCACGGCGCAGGTCGGTGAGGTGCCGCCCCGGGAGACCGAGGGGGCCTGCCTGTGCCTGTGCCAGCTCTTCGCCCTGTGTCACCGGCAGTCAATCCAACCCGTTGGATATGCCCGCAAGTCGGCCTGTCAATGGCGCGATGCACCCCGCCCTCCGTGGAACCGTTGGCAGCGTCTCGCCGCTGTACCCGCGTTCACGGAGAACGGGGAACGAACTGACCCTGTAAGCGTAGCGGAAGTCCACGACCGGGAAAGAAGCGGCGGACACAGCCCCCCGTCCGCTTGCGTGTACAGGCCGTCCCTGTCATCGTCCTCCCCTGGGTCGGCGTCAGGTGTCCGGGGTGCGAACGGTGCCCATCGCAGCCCGGACCGCTCAAGTTCCCGCTGACCTTGCCGCCCAGCAGGGCAGGAGTTGTTCACAGGGCCTTCGTGCCCGTCACTTCGGCATCCCGTGTGCCGCCGGCGGCGGAGTCGCTTGACTCAAGCCCGCGTCAAAAATCAATTCAGCCGACTGCCGCGGCCCGTGGGTGTTTGCGGCGGCCACTGTATGAACCCCAACACCTCCAGGAGGGGCTCACCATGACCAGCACTTCAGGGTCCGGTTCCTTAGGCATCACACCCCCGCTCAGCCAGCTCGGCGTCGGCTCGGGCATGAATCTGCAGGGCATCGTACAGAAGCTGATGAGTGCCCAGAGCCAGCCCCTGCAGCGCCTGCAGAAGACCGAATCGGGCTACCAGACCCAACTGAGCGGCTACGGTAAGCTGAGCAGTGCGCTGTCCACTTTCGAGAACGCCATGCAGGGCTTCAGCCAGGCCAGCCAGTTCCAGGCATACACGGCGGGCTCCTCCGACAACAACGTGCTCACCGCCACGGCGGACTCGTCCGCGACGCCGAACAACTACCAGTTGAGCGTCTCAACGCTGGCCCAGGCCAGGACCGACGTTTCCCAGGGCTACGCCAGCGCCGCGACCGTGGGCAGTTCGGGGGACCAGGCGACAATCACGGTCGGTGGCAAATCCGAAACGGTCACCATCGGCGGCAAGACCCTGCAGCAGATCGCCGACGCCATCAATCAGTCTTCGAGCAACCCGGGTGTGACCGCCGCTGTGGTCAACAACGGCGCCTCCAGCAATCCCTACGAGCTCATGCTCACCTCCAACAAACCGGGCACCGCCAACGGATTTTCCCTGTCTTTCACCAACGGGTCCGGCTCGAGCATCACCGACCCGCTGGCGATGTCCACCACCCAGGCGGCGCAGAACGCGGCGTTCACCGTCAATGGTGCCTCGCTGTCCAGCAGTACCAACACCGTCACCGGGGTGCTGCCGGGGGTTACGCTCAACCTCAACGGCACCACCGCCAGCGGCGGTACCGTCACCCTGGCGGTCGCTCAGGATCAGAAAGGCATCGCCAAGAACGTCCAGCAGTTCGTGAAGGCCTATAACACGCTGCACTCGGCGATCAGCGGCACCCAGACCGGCAACGGCACCACCGACAGCACGCTGCGCATGATGGGCTCGCAGCTCGACAACGTCATGAACAGTCCGATATCCGGGGCCAGCGGCAGTTACTCCTACCTGGCCCAGGTGGGTGTGTCGATCCAGAAGGACGGCTCACTGAGCGTGAACACCCGGACCCTGGATCAGGCGCTCAGTGCCGACCCCAATGGCACCGCCCAGCTGTTCGCCCAGTACGCGTCCAAACTGAACAACATGGCCCAGCAGATGGCCGGCCCCAATGGACTGGTGCAGGCGCGTACCCAGAGCCTGAACAACGATATCAGCAATGTGCAGGGTCAGATCGCCCACGAGCAGCATTACCTGAGCAGCTACCGGCAGAACCTGGTTCACCAATACAGTGCACTGGACCAGCTGCTCGGCTCGATGAAGAACACCCGCAGCTATCTGGCCAAGCAGCTTGCCTCTCTGCCGGGCGGATGAGGAGCGGGCCGACTTGCCCGCTCTAGCCTGAAGTGGACGCCGTAGACCGGGGAAGAGGAACCTGGACCCGGATGAACGGCGAGCTGTTGTGCTTCGCAGGAGCGGGTGGTGGCGTGGCCGCGGGCTTGGCGTGACCGGTGACATGCGACTCGGGCTGCGACGGCAGTTGCTCGTAGACGTACAGCAGCCCCGCCGCGGCGCCGCCCACCAACAGACCGACGCCCATGCCTTTGAGCAACAGAATTCCGGCCGTCCAACCTTTGCGGCGTTGCGAACGGAAGAGGGCGTGCTTGTCGGTTGCGTAGTCCTTCATGGTCACAACTCCCTGCTCATGAGCTGTTGAACGAGGTGCGGGCCGCGGCGATACGGCGCGGTCCCGGGCGGGCTCCCGGCGACGCGAAGTCCGGCATCTTCGGGTCCGAGGGGCTTCGCGGACGCGCCCGGCGGCCAGGACGGGGAAGAGCTACGCATGTCGGCGCCTCCCGGGACCTGGATACTGCTTAGTCCCGCGAGAGGCCCGAAAGTATCCCTCGGGAGCTCGAAAACCGACCGGGAAAATCTTCGCAGGGACGACGGCCAGGGCTGCCGCACTGTCGTGTCCGGAAGGAACGGTTAGCCACGTGTGACGAACACGGTGGTGAACGCGCTCCGCCGACGATAGGATAGGTATGCTGGCGCTGTTGTGGCGGTCTGCCCGACTGAGACGAACAACGGCCCAGCCCGCAGGTGGCTACCCGGCCGCCGCCGCGAAGGTATGGTGTCCCCAGGCAACATGTTTTCGGTCAGCGCGAATAATCCGATCCGAGGCAGAACCAACGCAGCCCGTTCGAGTCGAACTGAAGGAATCTCGAAGGGTGCCGCAATCAGTTGTAAGGGAATGGTCCCTTGGCATGTCTGCGCCTTGGGCCTGCGCCCGAACGCTTGAATCGGACCTTTGCCATGCTCGTCGTTATCGTTCTGTTGATGTTCGCCGCCACGACTCTCGCCTTCGCGTTTCCCGTCGATGGCGTTCCCGCCACGATCGTCACCGGCATCGTGTTTTGCCTCTGGCTCCTGTGGCGGCTGGCCGAATTCCTGTTTCGTCCGAGACCGGAGGAAACGGACGAAAGCGCCGATCCCAAGGACGCCTGATTTTCCCTGCCGGTGTACCGGCACGCGCCGATGCTTGAAAGTGGCGGGCGGCCCCGGTCCGCGGGTTGGCGATGGCGTCGCTGTCTTTCCCCGAAGCGCTGGTGACTTCCGGTGCGTCCTGGGTGCTTGTGATTGTTCCCCCAGCAGGCTTCCCGGGCGGATAGCACCGGGTCTCCTCGCCCGACGCCGTCGGGCTTGTTGTCGCTCAGGCCAGCCTGCGCAGTGGGGTGGGTGGCGAGAAAAGCCCCCGGCTCGACGGCCGGGGTCGGGGCACAAGGGGCACGATGCCCAATAGAGAGGAGGAGTCAGGGCGCTGTGCGCCCTGTTCGCCCGGCGTCGCGATTTGTCACCGAGCACCGATAGCATAGGGATACTCGGTTACAGGACGATTGCAGCGGCACCGTCGGTGCCGCGCCGATCCCCTCGGATCGACGGCGGACCTCCAGCGGGCATGCCCTGACCGGGTAGCCTGGATTGTCGTGCCCCGATATTGGTGTGAACCGGGGTCTCCAGGGACGCTCTGCACAGGTCGATCAAATGGACGATCACCAGGGGCAAAGGGGCCGGGAAACGCGGTTTACCAAGGGTAAACGAGCATTCCGGGCGCCTTTGCAACGCCGTGAGCGCCGCTTCAGCGGCCTGTGCGGAGGTTTCCTAGCGGGCGCTGGTGCGTTGCCCGAACAGGGCGGACCCGTAGCGGTCCGCCCAACCGGTGAACAGCGTGCCCAGTTGCTGCTCGGCCGCGTTCGAATAACGTCCGAACATCAGCCCGATGCACTGTTCGTCGACGCGGACCACCATGGCGGTCAGCTCCAGCGTTGACGTGCCCAGATCCAGCTGGACGCGGACCGGCTGGCGCAGTTGTGGCTTGATGTCCTGCGTCGGCGCCAGTTGTACGCAGGCCCCCTCGAAGCTCAGATCCTGTGTGATTCCTTCCAGGCGGTTATCGTTGGAAAACACCGCTGCGTGCAAGCGCAACGGAAAACGCATATCCATCCTGTGTTCCATGCAACTCCTCCTTCCTTTAGGGAACCTCTGCACAGGCCGCTGAAGCGGCGCTCACGGCGTTGCAAAGGCGCTCGGAATGCGGGGTCGCGAAGCGACAGACCGTATGTAAACTGCGCTTCCTCGCCCCTTTGCGCCTTGTGATCATCCCCTTGATCGACCTGTGCAGAGGTTCCTTAGGGCCTTTATCGCCCACCGGCGACGACTGACCTCTGGTATCCAACTTATGTGACAAAAGTTACACAAAACGACCCAATAATGCCAATTCACAAAGAAATCATATTGATTGGAGGTCTGAGCGGACCCCGGCTGTGCCCCTGCGTGTCCGGCGAACGACCGTGCACGGCCGGAGCGCGGCTTCCCGGGGGCGTGATGCCGGGGATAGGACGGGGTGGAGGCAGGCCGGCCGTGCCCCACGACCTGGTCCCCCTGCCGGAGTCCTCGCCGTCCGGGGGTGGCCTGATTCGCGACTGCAATGACAACCTCACCCCGGAGCCGTCCGATTCACCGTGGGTGGTTGCCGATGCCGGGCAGGGTCGTGGTTTTCCGGCTGGTCGCCGTGTCTGCCGCATTGGACTGCGCAGGTTTTCCAGCGTGCCTTTTAGCACACAACGTCGGTCCTGGAGCGGCGATCCTCAACGGGCGAGGTAAAGTGCTGTTGTTTACCGCCGATCTTCATGACCTGGATCAATGCGCACCGTCGGGGCTACGGGTATTTATTCTCACTCGTGCGTCCGCGTGCGGGTTGGGAACGGCTTTCTGCGAGGGGGATTACCAATCCGCCGGACGCGACACGCGGGGAATACCGGCAAGGGTTGACCCGTCGTGGCAGCGGGGCCGCAGCCCCCCCGCCGTTGCGTGCGGTCGGATGTGTCGGCCCGGCCCACGCTGTTTGCAGGGCCAGGTGCGGCGGATTTGCCGCCCGTTGCTCATCTTTTCAATCAACCAATGAACCTGCCGTGCCCCGGCGTACGGAATCCGCGACCGAAAGAGCCAGTCGATGCAAAAGCCCGCCAGGAAAGGTCCAGCGTCCGGCAAGTCGACATGCCCCGACTGCCTTCTGCGCCAGCTCTGTCCGGGGTATACGGACCGGGATATCGACCGGCTGGCCGGGGCGATCGTGCAGCATCGCAGGACGCTCGAGCGCGGGGCTGCGCTCTATCGGGCAGGTGACGTGTTTTCCACGGTGTATGTGGTGCACACGGGCGCGCTCAAGGGGTATGAAGTCAACGCAGCAGGACGCGAACGAATCAGCGCCTTCTTCCTGCCGGGAGAGTTGGTGGGCCTGGACGGATTTCACAAGGGGGTCTACACGTGCCATACGGCGGCTCTGGTGGATGCCACCGTCTGCGAGTTGGACCTGGAACGGATCGAACAGCAGTCGGACAAACAGTGGGAATTCGTGCGGGTCATGAGTAAGGTCGTCTCGGACCAGAAACGGCGCCTGGCGGTGGGCCGGTTGGAACCGCAGGCCCGCGTCCTTGAACTGCTCCGTGACATCGCCGCACGCCTGACGCTGGATGCCGAAACGCTGCGCGCCTCCGATCTGCCGATGTCCCGGGAGGACCTTGCCAGCTACGCGGACGTGGATGCCGGGAGCGTCGATCAGGTGTTCGAACAGCTGGGCAGGCAGCGGACCGACTGAACGGCGCCTGGAGGCCGGCCGGCGGTCTGGTTGCGGTGCGCATTCGAGCTTGCCCGGGCGCGCGGGCTGAGTAGACTTGGGTGTAATGGTGGCGCCAAGGGGGCGTGCCACCGTCGCGACAGATGCTGGCAGGCTTGCCCCCCAGCTGCGTTCGTGGCTCACAGGGAAACAGCCATGCCGGATCCGCGCTTTGAGGTGCTCGTCTCGCCTTCATCCCCCTACGCCCATGACCCGGCGTCGCGAAGTGAGACCGGGCGCTACAGCCGGCTGCGGGTCTTCGGACTCCTGTTCGGAGTCACGGCCCTGCTCGGGATCGGGTACACCTTCGTTCGCACTCCCGTCTATCGCAGCACCGCGACCTTGATCGTCGTCCCCCCGGATCCGGTAGGAATGTCCGCTCCTTCCGCCGACGCGAACACGGTGCGCGTCAACAGCCGCCAGGGCGCACCCGCGGGCGGCAACGCACCGGACGGCAACGCCGCGGTGCAGAGCCAGATGATCGGCGGTCAGTCCATCGTGTCCCGGCTGTACGAGCGCCTGAGCAAGGCGGCGCCGGCGGTGCAGGGGCTGCCGGGTTCACTGTCGGGGCTGGAGGGGATGCTCGACGTGGTCCCCATAGACGGCACCCGGATGGTCGAGCTGCGTGCCGAGGGCTCCCCGGCCGCGCTGCTGCCGGTGGTGGTCAACAGCTGGATCGATGTCTACCTGAAGGCGTATGCCGCTTCCCAGAAGAACGACACCGACTCCAGCCGCACCGTTCTGAGCGACCGGCTCGACAGCCTCGGGACGAAAATCTCGGCCCAGAGGCACCAGCTGCAGGCCTTTCGCAAGCAGTACGATATCGTGTCCATCAAGCGGGACGAGAATCGGGCGCTCGCCCGCCTGAAGGGGCTGAACACCTCCCTGGACAAGGCCAACGATGAGCGGGCCATGGCCGAAGCCCACCTGGCGGCACTGCGCGAGGCGCTCGCCCGCGGCGAGCCGATGGTCCGCCAGCAGGATCAACGGGGCCTGGACGCTCTGGAACAGCAGGTGGTCAAGCTACAGGAACAGCTGTCCAACTACCGCCAGTTGTATACCCCGGCGTACATGTCCCTGGACCAGAACATCGTGGCCATGAAACGCCGACTGGGACTGTTGCAGCAGAAACTGCGCCACAAGCGCGCCGAGAGCGCCAAGGCTGCTTTGTCCGAGGCCAAGCAGTCGGTGGCCAGCGCCCGCCAGGTGGTCAGTCAGCTGCGTGAGCAGCTCGCCCGCCACAAGAAATCGGCGGCGGATTTCAGCGCGCGGCTGGCCCAATACAAGTCCATGGACGACGAGCTGCAGCAGCTCCAGCGCATGCAGCGCAGCGCCCAGGACAGGCTGGTTCAGCTGCAGGTGGGCAGCACCGGGACGTTGCCTGCCGTGCGGGTGCTGGAGCGGGCCTCCACGCCGGGCGCACCCATCCGTCCCCTGTACCTGCGCGACAGCGGCATTTCGGTGGGCGTGGCACTGGCCGTGGGCCTGCTGGGAATCTGGCTGCTCGAATTTCTGACCCGTTCCGGGCGGGACGGGGACGGCCCGCCC
>DATFML010000129.1:0-9700 GCA_035266965.1 Gammaproteobacteria bacterium | reverse complement strand
AATATCGTGGCGGTGGCCCGCGGCAAGCTGGTCCCTGCCGGCCAGGTGAAGGTCGTCCAGCCCCTGGGCACCGGCGTGGTGCGCGCGATCCGGGTGAAGGAGGGCGAGCGGGTGGCGCCGGGACAGGTGCTCGTCGAACTGGATCCCACCGTCAGTGAAGCCGACCTTGGCCGTCTGCGGGCGCAGCTGCAAGCGGCGCGTATGGACCGGACCCGCCTGCTGGGCCTGCTGCGGCGTGCCGAGGCCGGGTCGGGTTCCGGTGCGACAAAGGCGGAGGACTCCGTCCCTTTCGGCGCGCTGCGGGCTTCCGCCGTCGCCGGGGCGACGCCGGCCGCAGCCGCGCAGGCCATGCAGAAGGCCCGGCTGGAGACCCGGTGGCGGGCGCACACCGCGACCCTCAGGGCCCTGGACAGCACCATGGCGAGCAAACGGGCCGAGTTGGCCCAGGTGCGGGCCGCGCTGAACACGCTGGAGCGGACCGTACCGCTGGCGACCAGCCGTGCGGAGGCGGTCAAACACCTGATGGCGCGCCAGCTCGCTTCCAGGCAGGACTGGCTGGCGCTGGAACAACGGCGTATCGAGGGGCGCCAGGCCCTTGTCAGTCGGCGTGCCGGGGTCGTCCGCTTGCGGGCCGAGGTGCGGGCCCTGGAGCAGCGACGGGTCGCCGCCGACGCCGGGTTCAAGGCCAAGGTGCTGGCGGACCTTGCCCGTACCGGCCACCGCATCCAGGGGCTGGAGAAGGAAATGCTCAAGGCCCGCCGCCGGGCTCACTTGCAGCGTCTGCGGGCGCCGGTTGCCGGCGTGGTGCAACAGCTTGCCGTACACACGGTGGGAGGCGTGGTCACTGCAGCGCAGCCGCTCATGGAAATTGTTCCGGCCGACGGGGAACTGGAGGTGGAGGCGCAGCTGGCGAATCGGGACGTGGGTTTCGTCCACGCAGGCCAGCCGGCCCAACTGAAAGTGGACGCGTTTCCCTTCACGCGCTACGGGGTCCTGCCCGCCGAAGTGACCCACATATCCTCCGATGCGCTCCAGGACGGCGGCGATCGACTGGTGTTCGGCGCCCGGGCCCGTCTGAAGCGGCCCTTCATGCGCGTGGAGGGCCGGCAGGTCAGGCTGATGCCCGGAATGGCCGTCACCCTGGAGGTGAATACCGGCCGCCGGCGTCTGATCGGATATCTGCTGAGTCCGCTGTTGCGCCACGCGCAGGAGGCGGCGCGGGAACGCTAGTATGCGGAACACTGTGTGTTTTTCAGGCGATCCACAAGCCTCACCGGCACGGCGCAGGAGCGCCGCTCCCCGGGCGCGCCGACCCTGTCGGCCTGCGTGGCGGGTCCTCTTGTGCGCCCGGGGCGGGTGCGGTATAGGGTAGTTAATTTCCGAGTATCCACAATCGAGGGCCAGGGAAAGATGGCTGGCTTGAATGACATGGCATATCCCCGCCGATCCATCCCATGGCGGCGCTACGGCTGGGTGCTGGCGCTGTTGCTGGTGCTGGGGGCCGCCCCCCTCCATGCCCGGGAGAGCAAGCACGTCATAGGCTGGGTGGAACGGGTGGCCATCTATCCGGGAGATCTGGTGGTGCGCGCCAAGATCGATACGGGCGCGAGAACGGCTTCACTCAACTGCGAGTGCGTGCAGCATTTCAGGCGCGATGGCGAGGAATGGGTGCGCTTCACCGTCGTCAATACCAAGGGCAAGTCCATCTCACTGGAGCGGCGGGTCGTACGTACGGCGACCATCAAGCGGCACTTCGGCGGCGAGCAGCACCGGCCGGTCATCCGGCTCGGTATCTGCCTCGGCGGAGTCTACGAGGAAACGGAGGTCAATCTCGTGAACCGCAGCGGCTTCAACTACCAGATGCTGATCGGGCGCAATTTCCTCAAGGAAGATTTCGTCGTCGACCCGGCGCGAACCTTTCTGAGCGATCCAAGGTGCGCGGATGCGCCAAGACGCAAGTAACAGGGCGCTTAGAAACGTCGTTCTGGCCCTGGTCGCCATATCCCTGGGGGTTTTTGCGTTCAAAGTCCTGGTGCTCGGCTTCCCGTTGCTGGCGAAGCGCGGCGCCGAGAGCTGGAATGTGGAAGCGAAAGTGGCCTTCACGGCCCGGGGGAAGCCGGTCAAGGTCGCCTTGCTGGTTCCCCGCGACAGCCCCGGGTTCGTGGTGAACGATGAAGCCTTCGTGTCGCGAAACTACGGAATCACGATCGGCACGCCCGGTGGAAACCGCCGGGTCCTCTGGTCGGTGCGCAAGGCTGCCGGCCGGCAGGTTCTGTACTATCGGGCCGTGGTGCGTCGGCTGCCGGCGGGAGCGAACCGCAGGGAACCGCCAGGCCCCGTGCCGGAAAAGCCGGACTTCTCCGGTGCCGGACTCACCGCCGCTCAGTCGCTGATCGAGGAAAGCAAAGCCCATTCGGCGGACCTGGAGACGCTGGTTCCGCAAGTCCTGCGACAGCTCGGCAATCGGCAGGACGGGCGCGTGCGGGTGCTGCTGGGCAGGAATCCGACCCCGCAGAAGCGAGCCGATGTCGCTGCCGAGCTGCTTACCCTCGCCGGCCATCCCGCCCGCGTGGTGCACGGTATCCGTCTCAGGGAACTGGAGCGCGACGCCCCTGTGGTGGAATGGTTGCAGGTCTACGGCACTAAACGGTGGCAGTCGTTCAACGCCGAGTCCGGCGCCCAGCAAACTCCCGAGGATTTCCTGCCCTGGTGGTACGGGGCGGGCCCGCTGGTGAAGGTCAGCGGGGGAAACCGGGTGGAAACGGGACTGGCTGTGGCCCGCAGCGAGGAAACGGCTCTCGGAGGCGCGACCGAGCGCGGACGCGAGCTGGCTCCCCGCCTGCTGGCGTTGTCATTGCTCAGCCTGCCCATTGAGACGCAGCTGGTCTATCGGGTGATGCTATTGGTGCCGGTGGGGGCTTTCATTCTGGTGCTGATGCGTAATGTGGTGGGGTTCAAGACCTTCGGGACGTTCATGCCGGTACTGATCGCACTGGCGTTTCGACAGACCCAACTGCTTTGGGGAGTCATTCTGTTCAGTGTGCTGGTGGCGTTGGGCCTGGTGGTCCGGTTCTATCTGGAACGACTCAAGCTGCTGTTGGTTCCGCGGCTGGCGGCGGTGCTGATCGTCGTGGTGCTGCTGATGGCCGGTCTCAGTGTGATCAGCCATCGCTGGGGGCTTCCTCAAGGGCTCTCTGTGGCGCTGTTCCCGATGGTGATTCTGACCATGACCATCGAGCGTATGTCCATCGTGTGGGAGGAGCGCGGCGGCGGCGAGGCGGTTCAGCAGGGGCTGGGGAGCCTGGCGGTGGCGTCTCTTGCCTATCTGGTCATCAATCTTGCCTGGTTGCAGCACCTCATTTTCGTGTTTCCCGAGCTGTTGCTGCTGCTGTTGGCCGGCATACTGCTGCTGGGACGGTACTCGGGCTATCGCCTGTCGGAGCTGCGGCGTTTCAAGGCCCTGTCCGGGGAGTCCCGTTGATGTTCATCGCCGGCTGGAAGCGACTCAAGCAGGCCGGCGTCCTGGGCATGAACCGGCGCAACAGCGAGTTCACGTTGCCTTACAATCCCCGCCGCCTGTTGCCCCTGGTGGACGACAAGCTGCTCACCAAGCAGCTGGCTCACGAGGCCGGCATTCCGGTCCCCGAACTCTACGCCGTAGTGGAAATCCAGCACCAGGTGCGGGAGCTGCACGAGGCCCTGTCCCCGTATCCGGATTTTGTGATCAAACCGGCTCGCGGCAGCGGGGGCGACGGTATCGTAGTCATTACCGGCCGTTCCAAGGGCATGTACCGGAAGGTCAACGGGGCACTGCTGCGCCGCGACGAGATCGAACATCATGTATCCAACATCCTCGGAGGCATATACAGCCTGGGCGGATATCCGGACAAGGCACTGATCGAGTATCGTGTGGAGTTTGACCCGGTGTTCGAGGCCATCAGCTACCAGGGCGTGCCGGACGTTCGCATCATCGTGTTTCTGGGTGTGCCGGTGATGGCGATGGTCAGGCTGCCCAGCCTGGCCTCGGAAGGAAAGGCAAACCTGCACCAGGGCGCCATCGGAGCCGGCGTCGACATGGGCACCGGTCGGACCCTCACCGCCGTCTGGCGCAACGAGGTGGTAACCGAGCATCCCGACACCGGCAACCCGGTCAGCGACGTGCTGGTGCCCCACTGGCCACGCATGCTCGAGATCGCTGCCCGTTGCTACGAGATGACCGGTCTGGGGTACCAGGGTGTAGACCTGGTGCTGGACGGGAACCGCGGCCCGATGATGCTGGAAATCAATGCCCGGCCGGGTCTGAACATTCAGATAGCCAACCGCGCCGGTCTGCTGCGGCGCTTGCGATCGGTGCAGGCACAGCAGCACCGCCTCCGGGAGGTGGATGCCCGCATCGCTTTCTGCCAGTCCGAGTTCGGTGGCGACCGGTCGGTCGCTGCGTGAAAGGGCGGTGGCCCCGTCCCGGGGCGGGCACAGCGTCCGGCTTGTGCCGCGCCGGGTGTTCCGTCGTTTGGGGCCGGTGGCCGGGCGGTCCGTGCCGGCCGCGAGCCGGGCCGTCCGTACTCACGGCCCCCCGGTGGCCCTGCCGCAGACTGCCGGGTAATACGCTGTGTTCCCGCGGGCGACGCCAACGGGCCTCGCCCGCGGGAATGTCGAAGTGCGCCAGGGGATTGACGCGTCCACGGCAAAGCCCTGCACGGGCCACTGAAGCCACGTTCGCGGTGTTGCAGAGGGGCTCGGGATGCTCTTGACGCCTTGCAGACCGCCCTTCGTCGCCCCTTTGCGCCTCTGATTATCCGTTTGATCGACCTCTGAAGAGCTTCCCTGGGCGGCGGGTTGCCAGGTCGGGCTATCGGGCCAGGCGAATGCGGGGGCCGTTGCCCCCGTCGCGCACCTCATGCTCGACACGGTTCTGCATGGAGGCCGCCCGGCGGCGTACCCGCCGCAGCTCGTGGGAAAACGCATTGGCATCCTCGAATGCTTCCCCGTGGACCTCCTCCTGCAGCCTGTGCAGGGCCTCGTGGGCCAGTCGCAGCAGGTCGCTCAGGTCGGAACTGGCCTCCAATGCCCGACTTCCCCGCTCAGCTATGGTAGCCATGGGCGCATCTCCGTCTGTAAAGTTCCACTCTGTCCCGAGTATAGCTGTGCCCCCGGGCAGGGCGGGCCGGCGGTGCCCCGATAGTCTGGACCAATCGGCCGATCCGCCAAATTGCGCCCGACTTATGTAACAATATGTGCCTGCATGCAGGCCCCGGGTGTCGGCTATCCTGATACCATACACGGGCGGCGGCACGCGAAACTGCAACTGATAGCGTAGGAGGTCATCGGTGAATCCGGCATCCATCAAGAGCGCGTACAAGCGCTACGCACCGGTGTACGATGCACTGTTCGGGGCGATTTTCCATCCGGCACGCGAGACGATCGTTCAAGCGCTCGATCCCCGGCCCGGACAACGGATACTGGAGGTGGGGGTCGGCACAGGGCTGTCCCTTTCACTGTATCCCGAGCATGCCCGTGTAACCGGAATCGATCTGTGCAAGGAAATGCTCGACAAGGCGCGTACGCGTGTGCGGGAACAGAATCTCGACCAGGTCGAAGCGCTGTTGGAAATGGATGCCGAAGACATGCAGTTTCCGGACAGCAGTTTCGACAAAGTCGTTGCCATGTACGTGGTCTCCGTTGCAGCGAACCCGCTCAAACTGGTCGATGAAATGCGCCGTGTCTGCAAGCCGGGAGGCGACATATTCATCGTCAATCACTTTCGCTCCAACAGCCCGGTCATGGGCACGCTGGAAGGCATCCTCTCGCCCATGTCCAAGCTGGCCGGCTTCCGGACCAACATGGAGCTTGAAGCATTTCTGGAAGCGACGGGTCTGGAGGTCGTGGAGGTCAGCAAGACCAACGTGTTCGGCTACTGGAAGATGTTGCGCTGCAGGAATGCAGGCTAGTTGATGCGCTGTGCGCCGGCGGGCCGGCCCACCGGGCGCCGGCGACCGCACCGGTTGTGATCCCTTCCGGAAACCCATCCGAATCGAATCGTGGCGCGGGGGCGGACTCACCGCCGCCGGTGATGCGAGGGGTGCGCCCCGCAGGCGTTGTGGGGGCGGCGTTGTTTCCTGTCTGACGATGCGTCCCTGTCGCGGCGGCTGAGCCCGCTGATAGAGTTCTGCCCGGACCGCTGAAGCGGCGTCGCCGGCGTTGCAAAGGCGCCCGGAACGCTCCCTACGCCAGGTAAACGGCGCTTCCTCACCCCTTTTTGCGCGTTGTCATCATCCGCTTGATCGACCTGTGCAGCGCTTCGCGAAGGGCGTTGTCCGCGCCGCGCCGGCGGTCGGTTTCGCGTTGGTGGCGTCGCGGCCGCCGAGACCCGCCGGGGCCGGGGGACTGGTTGTCGATATTTAGTAAGCTTGCTTATTATATGTCTGCTATATAAAATCCCTGCATGCCGACTTCCGAACTCGACCGGAGCCTGGGTTTTCTGCTCCACGATGTATCCCGCCTGCTGCGCAAGCGCTTCGATCGACGCGCCCGCGTCCTGGGGCTGACCCGCGCCCAGTGGTCGGTGATCGCTCATTTGCGCCGCAACGAAGGTCTGACCCAGTCGGCTCTGGCCGACATCCTCGAGGTGGAGAAGATCACCCTGTGCCGGCTGGTGGATCGGCTGGAGGCCTCGGGCTGGGTCGAGCGCCGCCCCCACCCGGAGGACCGGAGGGCTAACGCCCTGTACCTGACCTCGAAGGCCTACCCGGTCCTGGATCGTATGCGGGAGATTTCCAGAGACATCCGCTCGGAGGCCATGGCCGGACTGCAGCCGGAGGAGCGGGACTATCTGCTCGATACGCTGCAGCGACTGAAGCACAACCTGCTGGAGCGCGAGGGCGCCGAACCCGCCGATGGCCCGCAGGCAGAGCGGTCCAGGACGGCGAAGAGGAGGCACGACTGAGGTGCGACAACTGCTTTTTCCACCCCGCAGCGCGCAAGGCAAGGCGCGTCTGCGCCTGCTGCTGCTGATCGGGGGACCGCTGCTGGTGCTGATCATCGGCGGCTATCTGTATGTCACCGGCGGGCGTTACGTCAGTTCCGAGGACGCCTATGTACAGGCGACCCGTGTGAACGTGGCGGCCGAGGTCGCAGGTCGCGTAGTGGCCGTGCCGGCGGCCGAGAATCAACCGGTTCACGCCCACGCGTTGTTGTTCCGGATCGATGACTCCAACTATCGGCTCGCCTTGCAGCGGGCGGATGCACACCTGCAGTCGGTGCGCAATTCCATCGATGCGCTGCGTGCCCAGTACCAGGAGAAGCAGGCGCAGCTGGCCCGGGCCCAGGAAGACATCACCTACTTCGCCCGCGAGTTTGCCCGCCGCCGCAAGCTGGCCGCCCGCCACGCCCTGTCGGCGAGCGACCTGGACCAGGCTCGCCATCAGCTCGACGCCGCCAAGCTGCGGGCACGGGCGATCCGCAGCGCGATCGCTCAGGTGCGGGCCCAGCTCGGCAGTCAGCCGAAGCTGCCCACCGAACGGCAACCTCAGTACCTGGCGGCATTGGCGGCCCGTGATCAGGCCGCGCTGGACCTGAAGCGCACGCAGGTGCGTGCCCCCGTGGACGGCATCGTCGGGCCGCAGACCGTGGAGGTGGGCGACTACGTGTCGCCGGGCGAAGCGGCGTTCAGCCTGGTGGAAGACCATCATTACGTGAAGGCCAACCTGAAGGAAACCGAGTTGACCTACGTCCACCCCGGGCAACGGGCGACCGTCACCGTGGACGCCTATCCGGGCCGTGTCTGGCACGCACGGGTGGCCAGTATCAGCCCCGCGACCGGCTCGGAGTTTTCCCTGCTGCCCGCGCAGAACGCCACCGGCAACTGGGTGAAAGTGGTGCAGCGGGTACCGGTGCGTCTGGCTCTCGATCCGCTGCGCGACGCTCCCCGGCTGCGAGCGGGGATGAGCGTCACCGTGACCATCGACACCGGCCACCGGCGTGCGTTGCTGGCGTTTATCCGCAAGGCCTTCGCCGCGCCGCCGAAGGCGCAATGAATACCGAGATCGAGACCGTCCGCGCCGCCGATTCCCACCGCGGCGTCATTACCTTCGCGGTGATGCTCGCCACCGTGATGCAGGTGCTGGACACTACGATCGTCAACGTGTCGTTGCCTCACATGCAGGGCACGTTTTCGGCGACCGAGGACCAGATCGCCTGGGTGCTCACCTCCTATATCGTCGCCGCCGCCGTCATGACGCCTCCCACGGGCTGGCTTGCCAGCCGGCTGGGGCGCAAGCAGCTTTTCTTGATTTCGGTGGGCGCATTCACCGCCATGTCGGTGCTTTGCGGCATGGCTCAGACCCTGTCCGAGATCGTTGTTTTCCGCCTCCTGCAGGGTGTGTTCGGTGCGGCCCTGGTGCCTCTTTCACAGGCCGTTCTGCTGGACAGCTACCCCCGCGAACGCCACGGACAGGCCATGGCGTTGTGGGGCGTCGGCATCATGGTGGGGCCGATCCTGGGGCCGACCCTGGGCGGCTACCTGACCGAGTTCTACAACTGGCGCTGGGTGTTCTACATCAACCTGCCGGTGGGTCTGCTCGCCTTCCTGTTCATTCTGCGATACGTACCGGATACGGACCGGAACAGGGACCGCCCTTTCGATATCTTCGGATTCGTGCTGCTCAGCCTGGGAATAGGCGTGCTGCAACTGATGCTCGATACCGGACAGCGCAACGACTGGTTCAGTTCGCCGCATATCGTCGTTGAGGCGGTTGTGGCCGGCCTCGGCTTCTACCTGTATCTGGTGCATGCCGCCACCGCCAGGCACCCGTTCATCGATCCGCAGCTGCTCAGAGACCGCAACTTCGCCACCGGATTGTTCTTCATCTTCGTGGTCGGCGTGATTCTGCTGGCAACCCTCGCCATCATGCCCCCGTTCCTCCAGGGGCTGTTGGGCTACCCCGTGGTGACCACCGGCCTGGTGCTGGCGCCGCGGGGTGTGGGCACCATGATCGCCATGTTTCTGGTGGGGCGGTTGGTGGCCCGCGTCGATCCGCGTCTGCTGATATTCAACGGACTGGCGCTGACGTCCATCTCCCTGTGGCAGATGGCCGGCTTCACGTTGCAGACCAGCCAGAGCCTGATCGTGTGGAGTGGCGTGCTGCAGGGGCTGGGACTGGGATTCATTTTCGTTCCACTCAGCACCATCGCCTTCGCGACCCTGGCGCAGCAGCACCGTACCGAGGCCGCCGGCATCTTCAGTCTGGTGCGCAACATCGGCAGCAGCATCGGGATCTCGGTGATCGTGACTCTGCTCAGCCGCAACATGCAGATCAACCATTCGGTACTGGCCGAGCAGGTCACTGCGTACAATCCGTTGTATCGGGCGCCGTATCTACCGCCCGCCTGGGATACGCACTCCGTGCACGGTCTGGCGGCCATGAATGCGGAAATCACCCGCCAGGCGGCGATGATCGCCTACGCCGACGATTTTCGTTTCATGATGATGGTGACGCTGCTGGCCATACCCATGCTGTTGCTGCTGGCCAACCCCCGCCGGCAGGCGGCGGGGGCGGCAGAGGCAGAGGCAGAGGCGCCGGCGCTGGAGTGAACGGCACGCGCCGCCAGGGAGCCTCTGCACCTGGCAGGCTGTTGGGTCGCCGATGATCCCTATAGTGTTAACAGGCCCTAGCAGGCACTGGTTCAGAGCGTGGGCCGCTCG
>DATFML010000128.1:0-5567 GCA_035266965.1 Gammaproteobacteria bacterium | reverse complement strand
AAATGTGTCCAAAGACTACATGCTGGGTCAGCAGCGCGTCCATGCCCTCCATGAGGTGAACCTTCTGGTCGACGCGGGCGAATTCCTGGCGATCGCCGGACCGTCGGGAAGCGGCAAGTCCACCCTTCTGAACCTGATCGGGTGCATCGATAATCCCACCAGCGGAAAAGTCTACGTGGACGAAGAGGACGTGAGCGGCCAGAGTCCCGACCAGCTGGCCGATCTGCGCGCCCGGAAGATCGGCTTCATCTTCCAGACCTTCAATCTGATGCCGGTGCTGTCCGCTGCGGAGAACGTCGAGTATCCGCTGCTGCATTTCCGGTTCGACAAGACCAAGCGCCGGGAGCGGGTTCACCGCTACCTGGATCTGGTGGGGGTCAATGACTACGCCACGCACCGCCCCAATCAGCTCAGCGGTGGTCAGCGCCAGCGGGTCGCCATTGCCCGGGCGCTCATTGCCCGGCCCAGCATCGTGCTGGCGGACGAACCCACCGCCAATCTGGATCACGCCACCGGTGAGAGCATCCTCCAGCTCATGCGCGGTATCAACCATGACAAGGGCACGACTTTCATATTTTCCACCCACGATGCCCGGGTCATGGAGCTGGCCGACCGGGTCGTGCGAATCGAAGACGGGCGCATTCTCGCCGACAGGTAGCCCCGCAACCGTTCGACATCTCGGGGCGCTTCCCAACTGATCGGTTTGCCGGCTAGGCCGTCAACTGGAGCGCCTGCTCCTGTTCCGCGAGCTCGGAAAAGCGCTGGTAGGCGGGTTCCCGGCTGAACATATCGGCAAGCGCGCTGGAGCAGGCTTTCAGCCGTTCACGGCCCTTGCGCAGGTCAGCGAGAAAAGGGTAGCGCTCACCTCGGTGATCGATCTTGGCGCCCACTGATCGCAGCTCTATGTTCCAGCGGTTCAGCATGCGGGCCAGCCCCGGGGTGGTGAGCAGATAGCAGGAATCGATGCCCCGCTTGTGGCTGTAGAAGGCGGCTGCCCGCAGCAGTCCCAACAGGATTACCGTGCCCGGTTGACGGTAGGCAGGATCCCGATAGAGATTGTCGATTCCGCAAAGCTTGGCAAGCCGCGGTACCCGGCGCCGGTAGCTGTCGACAACGCACAGGCGGGATATCTCGCCCAGTGGGGCGTCCATGACGGTGGGACGGGCCTCGGCGTCGAGTTGGCAGGTCTGTTCCACCGGGAGACCCCTGGGGTTGGGGAGTACGACCCGTACGGCGCCGGCCCAGTCCCCGGTCGCTTTTGCGCGTACCAGAAAATGGACGGCCCGGTCGTCCCATTCGTCTGTTTCCTGCCCGTCTGGAAACCGGCTTCGATCTTCGAACCCGGTTTCCAGACAGTAGACTTGATAGCGGATTTGGTAATGAATGCGTCGTGCGTGGTCGGTGTCAGCCAGTATGGCCTGGAAATGGTTGTCAAACATGTTCACTCCGGGCAAGGGTGGCAGGCCGACCTGCGGGTGGCGCGTGAATATATGGTTGCCGCCGCGCAGCGCCCTAGTCCGCGTGAAAAGCTATCAGAGAGGTCGCTCTCGTAGTGCGAGAAGCGTCACAAAACTCGAAGTGCTGCTGGTGTTATCTACAACGAGTTGGTCTGGCATGGTTTCCGCTTCTTGAATTTCTCGATTGCAAAGCGGGATGCCATTTTCGTGCCATTGCGATAAGGCGGTGATATTCGGGCAGTTCGAAACCGGATCCGGGGTCCCTCCCCAGGGGAAACCGGGAAAATCTGTCACCTGGTGGTGACACCACAGGATCTGGTTGTACTCAAGTATGTGAAACCAAAGGTATTGTGGTGTCTCCGTTAGGTGACAGCCCATTGGGGCCGGATAGTCGGGGCGTAGAGCGGTGCCGCTGGCTATGATTAGGCGATCAAGTCGGGCGTCAGGCGGTCAAGTCACGGTCAAAGCTGCCGATCACATGGACAGGCCTTGTGGCCAGGAGTCTCTAAGTATGAACCACGCGATCGCACCCCGGCTGGCGGATTCGTTCCACCACTACTTTCGTGTCATGTCCGCGGACAGACCGGCCTTGCGGGCTCGCGTCTATCGTATTCGCTACCAGGTGTACTGTCAGGAGTTGGGTTACGAACGTCCGGAGGATTTTCCCGAGGGTTTCGAGCGGGATGCATTCGATGCCCGTTCCCGCCACTGTCTGCTTCGCCACCTGGGCAGCGAACAGTACGCCGGGTGCGTCCGGCTGGTGATGACCGACCCCGCGGATCCCACGAGCCTTCTGCCATTCGAGAGCTTTTGCCGTCCCAGCCTCTACGACTGGGTCACCGATACGATCCTGCCCCGGCGAGGTGAATTCGGAGAAATTTCCCGTTTGGCGGTACCCGCTCAGTTCCGGCGCCGTAAAGGGGACGGCGTGCTGCCGGACGAAGCTCTGCACGGCGTGGTGCCCGGATCCGGTGCCGGCGGCGGGGAACATCGGCATTTTCCGTACATTCCAGTCGGTTTGTACTTGGCGGCGGCGGCCATAGGTTTGGAAGCGGGGCTGGAAGGCGTGTTTGCAATGATGGAGCCGCGTCTGGCTCGCCACCTGCGCCGCTTCGGTTTCGAATTTCAGCAGGCCGGGGATGTTGTGGGTTACCATGGTGAACGGGCAGCCTTCTATATTTCACGGGATGTGCTGTTCCGTCATCTGGATGCTGACATGTACGGTCTGCTGGAGGGCATACGCCACGATCTGGCGGCGACCTCCGGGAGCTGAACCGGGATCTCCTTCCAACAACGAACTTCAATCATGCAGGACGCATTCGACTACCGGGCCGCGTTTGACCGCAACATCGGCTGGGTGAGTGCCGCGGAGCAGGATGTTCTGCGCAGCAAGCGGGTGGCCATCGCCGGTCTGGGCGGGGTGGGCGGCAGCCATCTGGTCACTCTTGCCCGTCTGGGTATCGGCAACTTCAATCTGGCGGATCTGGACAGCTTCGAGCTTGCCAATTTCAACCGGCAGGCCGGCGCCACGGTGTCCACCCTTGGGCGCCCGAAGGCCGAGGTCGTTGCCGGGCTTGGCCGCGACATCAATCCGACTCTGGACATTCGCCTGTTCAATGGCGGTGTGGATGCCGACAACGTCGACCGGTTTCTGGACGGCGTGGATGTCTATGTGGACGGGTTGGATTTCTTCGCCGTCGCCGCCCGCCGAGCCGTGTTCCACGCCTGCGAGGAGCGGGGCATCCCCGCAGTCACCGCAGCGCCCCTGGGCATGGGGACCGCATTGCTGAATTTCCTGCCCGGTCGGATGACGTTCGAAGAGTACTTCCGGTTGGAGGGCGTGCCGGAGGACGAGCAGTTGATCCGCTTTCTGCTCGGATTGTCGCCTGCGATGCTGCAGCGCGCCTACCTCGTGGAACCTTCGGCGGTCAATCTGATGGAGCATCGCGGACCGTCCACAGCCATGGCGTGCGAGTTGTGTGCCGGTGTGGCGGCCACCCAGGTTCTGAAGCTGCTTCTCAACCGTGGCAGGGTGCTGGCCGCTCCCTGGGGGCTGCAGTTCGATGCCTACCGCAATCGACTGGTGCGGACCTGGCGCCCGGGCGGCAACCGCCATCCCGTGCAACGGCTGGGACTGGCGATCGCCCGCCGGCAACTGAAGGCGATGGCGGGTCAACCGGCATCGGAGCGGCCGGTGGTCCAAAGCACGGTCGAAAAGGTTCTCGAAGCGGCCCGCTGGGCGCCCAGCGGAGACAATGCGCAACCGTGGCGTTTCGAGATCACCGGCGAGCATACCTTCGTCGTTCACGGCCATGACACCCGCGACCACTGCGTGTACGACCTGCAGGGCCATGCCAGCCAGCTGGCTCTGGGCGCCTTGCTGGAAACCGCCCGCATCGCGGCATCCACTCACGGGCTGGCCATGGAGGTGGAACGACGCACCGATACACCGGTGGAGGGTCCGACTTTCGATGTGCGCCTGGTTCCGGACGGGGACGCCACACCGGACCCTCTGGCGCCCTACGTTCGGGTGCGCACGGTGCAGCGCAGAGCCATGCAGCTGCGCCGTTTGAGTGCCCGCGAGCGCGCTGCGCTGGAAGCAGCCGTGGGTGACGGGTATGCGGTCAAATGGATGGAGAGTTTTGGCGAACGCCTGGCAGCCACCCGGCTGATCTTCCGCAATGCGGGCTTGCGCCTGACCCTGCCGGAGGCCTACCCCGTGCACCGGGACATTATCGAATGGGGGGTGCGGTTCAGCGAGGACCGCATGCCGGCCGCCGCCATCGGTCTGGATCCCATGACTCTGAAGCTGACCCGCTGGGCCATGGCCCGTCGCAAGAGGATCGAGTTTCTCAACCGCTATCTCGGCGGCACTCTCCTGCCCCGACTGCAGTTGGAGCTGGTGCCGGGGCTTGCCTGCGCGGGCCATTTCCTGTTGCTGGGACCGGAACGCCCGGCCGGGGTCGACGACTTCGTCGCGGCCGGGGGTGCCATGCAACGCTTCTGGTTGACGGCCGCGCAGCTGGGGCTTCAGCTACAGCCGGAAATGACCCCGTTGATCTTTGATGAGTACGTGCGCGATGAGGTGCGTTTCTCAGCCGATCCGTCCATGATCGACCGTGCCCGGGCGGTGGCCGCGCAGCTGCGGAGTCTGGTGGGCGAGGCGGATGCCGAGCGGGCTGTGTTCATGGGGCGCATCGGCGCGGGCGCTGCGCCCAAGGCCCGCTCCGTGCGCCTGCCCCTGAAGGCGCTCCTGGTCGGCCCGGAAGAGAATCAATAAGCATAGCGAACCTGGGCGTAGATGCGGTCGGCATTGTCGTACTGGCCGAACAACCCGGTCGGCGGGCCGTGGAAGATATCCGCTCCCACCGCGGCCCGCCAGTTGGTTTCGAACGTCCAGCTCACCTGCGGCCGGATCATCCAGCCGTCGCGGTTGAGGCTGTGGATCACCAGAATCTCCGGTTTCACGGTCCGGTCCATGAATTCCCTGCTCGCCAGCAGGCTGATGCCGCTTTCGAAGCGGTCGGGGATAATGTCCGGGTTGTGGTTGATGAACCAGCGCTGGTAGAACTGAATGTCCAGGCGCGAGCTTTGCGGCAGTGAGTAATCGAGACCGATGGCGTAGTCCAGGGTGTTCTGCTTCACCACCCCGTTGGGATTGGACAGGTTGCGCACGTTGTAATACTGGTTGCGGGTGTATACGGCTTCGGCCTTGAGCACCGAGTTGCTGTAGGCCTTGCTCAGGGTCCCGCCGACCTGCTGAATACGGGTGTGGTCGGGGCGGTAGATCACGGTCGGAGTGGGGCTGGTGACCACCGTACGGAAAAAGGTCGGCGCCCGGTTCATGCTGTTGTAGTAGAAGGCGGTGAGGTCCCAGTCGTGCAGCAGGTAGCCCATGCGCAGCCCGTAGGCGCCGTCGGACCAGCCGTGGGGTTTGCGCTCGCCGTCTATGGCCATCCCATAGCCGGGGGGCGGGGGCAGCGGATAGGGATAGAAGTCGGCGCCCGGCTTGCCGATCTGGTCGTATGACATGTAGGGAATCCAGACGGCTTCCCCATGGAAATTGCCCTTGAAGTACTCCGTGCGTACCGCCCACTGGGGGATGCGAAT
>DATFML010000127.1:0-5295 GCA_035266965.1 Gammaproteobacteria bacterium | reverse complement strand
ACCTGAGTTCGACCATGGCGGACCTGGCGCGGGCACGGCTGGCCCGGTACACGGACCGGGCCCGCATCGAGCTCACCGACGGGAGCCTGCACTTTCCATGGCCCGACGGTTCCTTCGACCGGTTCGTGGCCAACTATGTTCTGGACCTGCTGGCGCCCTCGGACATCAACACCGCCCTGGCCGAAGCTCACCGACTGCTGCGCCCCGGCGGGCGTCTGTGCCTGTTGAGTCTCACCCATGGGTGTACGGTGCCCTCCCGGGCGCTGGTCGGTCTGTGGAGCCGTATCCATCGCCGCAACCCGGCTCGTGTGGGCGGTTGTCGGCCTGTGCAGCTGCTGGAATTCGTCGATACCGGGCACTGGCGGGTGGACTATCAGCACGTTCACGTTGCCTGGGGTGTCCCATCCCAGGTCGTGATAGCGAGCCGGCGGCATGACACGCCAAACGCCGGGCCCGGCGGGGCTGTCGAATAGAGCGGCGCGAGTGACCCCGTGCTTCACCGGCGGGGCCTCATTTTCTTGCTATCATGGGACCTTACACGGTTGCACCGCCGGTGCGGGTGCGGCGGACCACGGGGGCGATGGCGTGATTCCGGTGACAGAGTGCCTATGAAGAAGCATATCCCCTGGCTGATCGTGCTGGCGGTGCTGGTGGGCGCTGCTGCGCTGTTCTACCACTCGCGCCTGGGGCAGCAACAGGCGCCGCCACCGCCGCCGCCCGCGGCGAAAGCCCCGGCGGCGCCACCGTCCGCCCCCGCTGCCGGTCCCGGGAAGGAATCAGCCACGCCGCTGGTGCGCTACCCGCTGTCAAAGCCCGAACCGGGCAACGGCGCCAACCAGACCGGTCATGGGGCGTCCAAGGGTAAGCCGCTGCCGCCCCTGGACGACAGCGATGGAATGCTGGACCAGGCGCTGTTCGATCTGTTCGGGCACAAAGCCGTGGAGTCGCTGTTTCGGCTGAAGTCCATCGCCCGGCATGTGGCGGTGACGGTGGACGATCTGCCGCGGGCCAAACTGCCGCAACGGTACATGCCCACCAAGCCGGTGGCGGGGCGTTTCCTCGTGACGGGTGAGGCGGGCGATTACGCCATCAGCCCCGACAACTACCGGCGCTACACCCCTTATGTCCGTCTGTTGGAGGACGTGAACATCAAGGATCTGGTGTCGGTCTATGTGCGTTTCTATCCGCTGCTCCAGGAGGCGTACAGGGATCTGGGGTACCCCACCGGCTACTTCAACGACCGGCTGATGGAGGCCATCGACAATCTGCTCGCCACACCGGACGTCAAAGGCCCCGTCAAACTGGTGCAACCCAATGTGCTGTACAAGTTCGCCAACCCCAAGCTGGAAGCGCTGTCCGCGGGACAGAAGATCCTGATCCGCATGGGGCCCAGGAACGAGGCACGGGTCAAGGCCCGTTTGCGCGTGCTGCGCAAGGCCCTGTTGGCACAGGTGTCGGATACCGGACACCGTAACCCCTGAGCTCCGGCACGACCCGCTGCGCACACAGTGCGATGGTGCGACGCTGTGTGCCCCATCGATTTCGTTGAGCCCATTCTCCGTCATGTCCGAGCACGACGATCAACGGTTCCGGCACTATCTGGAAGAGCTGGGCGCGGGCGTCCCGGCCCGGCGCAGCTTCTTCGATCCCCGCAGCGTGTTCTGGCGCGTCGCCCGGGAACCGGCGCTGCTGGTGGCGGGCATGCGGGCGCTGCTGATGCAGGTCGCCCACCCGAAGGTCGCCCAGGGGGTGGCCGACCACAGCCGGTACCGGGAAGACCCCCTCGGGCGGGGCATCCGCACCTTCTCCGCCGTCTATGCCATGGTGTTCGGGTCCCGCGACCAGGCCATCGGGGCGGCCCTCAAGGTGCATGGCATCCATTGCCGGGTGCAGGGCAGGGTACGGGAGCCGTTGCCGCCGGGTGTGGATCCGGCCTACAGCGCCAATGATCCGCAACTGCTGTTCTGGGTGGCGGCCACGTTGCTGGATTCCTCGGTGGTCGCCTATGAAGCGTTCGTCGAGCCGCTGTCCGGTGCGCAGAAGGAAGAGCTGTACCAGGACTCCAAACTGTTCGGCCAGTTGTTCGGTGTGCCCCGTGAGCTGTATCCGCAGACATGGCGGGACTTCGCGCACTGGATGGACGAGGCCTACTCAGCCGAGCGGCTGACGGTCACCGCAACCGCCCGGGACATCTGCGACAGCCTGCTGCGGGGAACCTGGTTCACCCGTGTGCTGGCGCCGGCCAACTACGTGGCCGCAGCCATGCTGTTGCCGGATGCGCTTGCCGATGCCTATGGATTCCGGCGCGGCGTGCCGGTGCGGCTGTCCTATCGGGTGCTGGTCGCGGTGGTGCGCGGACTGACGCGGGTGGTGCCAAGGCGTCTGCGGGGCGTGCCGGCGGCGCGGCGTATGGAGCGTCGTCTCGCGAAGGAGTAGGGGTGCGGGCACAGTATTTTCCGCATGGACCACTAGTCCCCGCCGACCCGCTGGGCCGATTCGAGCCCTGCATCGGCTTCCACCGCCTGGGTGGGCTGGCTGCGACCGGTCGTCGTTGTGGTCACCCGTTTCCAGTTGTCCTCGTCCCGCATCACCTCATGGCGCGCCCAATGGGCGAAGTCCGAGCGGGTGGCGACCCCTGTGGTGCGCCGGCCCAGGCCGGCCACCACCTTGTAGATCACCATGTCCCGGTCCGGGTCGGCGCTGGGGGATTCGTCGATGATATGGCGCACGCTCCAGCCGTCGCCGAACTCCCCGTTGCTGTAGCAGCGGTCCCGCAGAATCTGGTCGACGTGCAGGTGGCGGGTGCGGGCCTGGCCGGTGGCCAGGGAATAGATCCTCAGCAGATCGTGCTCGGAGACGTCGATGAACGAGTCGATCCGGCCCAGTGCATAGACGAAGTCCTGATGGGATACCGGGCCGAACTCGTCGCCGGGGTATTCGTCTTCCTCGTCCTCGTCACCGTTGGCCAGGGCGGCGGGATAGCGTCGCCAATGGAACAGGTAGTTGAAGCCGATGCCGACCCCGAGAATCACGAAGGCGTTGAGCATCACCGGCGTGAGCACGTACTCGTAGCCCAGCGCATGGGTGGAAGCGCCGCCCACCACCGCCACCAGGGCGGTGGCGCCGCCCGGCGGATGGATGCAGCGCAGGTAGTGCATGGCGGAGATGGCCAGGCCCACCGCTGCGGCCGCAGCGACGAACTCCACGTGCAGCAGCTTGGCGCAGGTCACGCCGATGATGGAAGACACCAGGTGGCCGCCGATCACGGACCAGGGCTGGGAGAGCTGGCCGTGGGGTACGGCGAACAGCAGCACCGCGGAGGCGCCCATGGAGGCCACCAGAAACCAGGCGCCCACCGGGCCCACCACGGAACGGCTCAGCACGAACACGCCGAGAATGCCCAGAAAGCCGCCCACCCCGGAGACGATGCGCTCGGTGTGGCTCACCGGGCTGAACTCGATGCCCGCCAGTTCGGTCCAGGATTTCAGTAGCTGCTCCACGGGGCCTCCTTAGTTGTTCTCGCTGCAGTGCATAATCCGCATCGCGCTTTGGCCGTACCGGACGCAAACGGACCGGCCACCTCATGGGCGGCAGCGGCCGTGCGGGCCGACTCGACGGGTGTGGGTTTGTGCTGCGTTGGTTCGAACTGCCGGCCAGGAAGTTCCGTGGTCCGTTGTCAGTTCCACCGCGTTCGGCGGCAAATGATAGTCTTTTGAGACATGTTTGTCCCCATCGGCCGATTCCATGCCGGTGAATGTTATCGAATATATTGAAAATAAATAGCTTATCTGCCTGCGGCCAGCTGGCGGGGCGGGCGGTGCAGGGTATGCCAGGTGTCGTCGCGGTGGCGGGGTTGGCGGGTCAGGACCGGCGCTTGGTGCGGCGGGTGGGTTCGGCCTGCAGGGGGTCGTCGGGCCAATGGTGCTTCGGGTAGCGGCCCTTGAGATCCTTCTTCACATCCCGGTAGGCGCCGGCCCAGAAGCTGGCCAGGTCCCGGGTGACCTGCACCGGTCGTCCGGCCGGCGACAGCAGGTGAAGGAGCACAGGCACCCGGCCGGCGGCCACCCTCGGTGTGTCGGTGGTACCGAACAGTTCCTGCAGGCGTACCGCCAGCACCGGTGTTTCGCCGCTGTAGTCCACCGCAATGCGTGAGCCGCTGGGCACGGTGATGTGGGTGGGGGCCAGTTCGTCCAGGGCCCGGCGATCCTCCCAGGGCAACAGCGCCTGCAGCGCGCCGGTCAGATCCACCCGCCTCAGATGGGCGGCGCGGGTGACGCCGCCGAGAAAGGGGGCCAGCCAGCTTTGCAGGCTTTCCAGCAGCGCCTCTTCGGACAGGTCCGGCCACCGGTCTTCGTCGAGGCCGTGCAGGAACCGGACCCGCTGTCGCCAGCGGCGCAGCGTATCCGTCCAAGGCAGGGCATCCAGGCCCAGGGCCCGGATACCGTCAATCATCGCAGCGACGAGCTGGTCCGGCGCCGGGTTCGCCAACGGCTCGGCGGCAACTATCAGATTCCCCAGGCGCCGCTCGCGGCGGGCGGCCACGGCCTGGGCGCGGCTGTCCCAGGCGGTCAGCTCCACGTCCCGGATATCCGCGTCGAAGTGTTCGAGCAGCTGTTGGCGCTCGATGGATGCGGCCAGGAAGATACGCGCCTCCCGCGCACCGGCGTCCAGATGGGCCGCCACCAGGTAGTCGCCGGCCGCCAGCGGTTCGGCGACCGGCAGCCAGGCACCGCGGCCGCCGGCCAGCAGAAAACGGCCGTCGCTGCCCGGGCGGCGTTGGGCGATGCGGTCCGGGTAGGCGAACGCCAGCAACAGGCCGGCATCCCTCAGGTCGGCGTTGTCGGCCGGCGCCGGTGCCACACCGAGCTGGCGCCGCCACTGGGCCGCCGCCGTGCGTACCCGCCGGAGGATGGCGCGTGCCACCGTGACGTCATCCTCCCGGCGGCTGTCAGGCTCGCGCAGCATGTCCAGCCGCCGGCGCAGGTCGGCACTGCGTTCCCGTCCGCTCAACAGGTCCCGTTCACTGAGCAGGGCGGCCAGCTCGCACCCCAGCGCGCCCCGCTTCAGGGACTCGGCGGCCAGCACCATATGGGCGAGGCGCGGATGCATGGCCAGCTCCGCCATGCGCCGGCCGTGGGGGGTGATGTGACCCGCGCTGTTCAGCGCACCCAGCTCCTTGAGCAGATCGACGGCGCGGCCATAGGCCGCCACGGGCGGCGGGTCCAGCCAGCCCATGGAGGCCGGGTCGGTTACCCCCCAGCGGGCCAGCTCCAGGGCCAGGGGCGCCAGGTCGGC